>JAUQXC010000057.1 GCA_030834825.1 Thermoflexales bacterium | reverse complement strand
TGGTGGGGATTGAACGACACCATGAAGGCCGTCTGCACACGACTGGCCGAATCCGGTTTCGTGGCCTTTGCCCCGGACCTCTATCATGGCAAGATCGCCGACAATATTTCCGACGCCGAAATCCTTGGCAAAGCTCTCGACGCCAACCACCTCCAGGCCAAAGCCGAGATCGCGGATGCAACCCTGTTTCTCAACGCACGTGCCGGCCAGGCCGACCGCGGCCTGGCCGTGATTGGCTTCTCGCTGGGTGCCTATTATGCGCTGGATCTCGCCGCCGCCGATCCCGAACACATCCGTTCCGTCGTCATCTTTTACGGGACCGGGGGTGACGACTTCAGCAACTCAAAAGCAGCCTACCTCGGTCACTTTGCCGAGAACGATGAGTTTGAGCCGCAAGCTGGCGTCGACGAACTGGAGGAATCCCTCAGGCGTGCTGGCCGAACGGTGACATTCTATCGTTACAGTGGCACGGGACACTGGTTTTTTGAACCTGACCGCTCGCAGGCCTACAACCAAGCGGCAGCGAGCCTGGCCTGGGATCGGACCCTGGCCTTCCTGAAGCGTTCTTCCACCTTGTGAGTCTAATCAACACCTGCTGCCTAACATAGCGTGCGGCCGCTTCGTCCCAGGCGGTGCCTTCGATCAGGATGGTGTGCGTTCGGGCCAAGCAGCGGGCGCTTTTCGTTGGGCGGCATTGCGGTTACAAAAACTATCTGACTAAGATACGGAGATATGTGATGCGTAAACTAATCGTCTGCAACATCATTTCACTGGACGGCTATTACGAAGGGCCGGGTAAAAATGTCATGGCCCTGTTCGGCTATCGCCGGGAGCTCTACCCCACGGACGAAAGCTTCGATACCTATAACGCCGAACGACTGCGCGCCGCCGGAACACTGCTGCTGGGACGTACAACCTACGATGGGTTCCGGAATTACTGGCCGTCTGTGGCAGCTGATTCCAACGCCACGCCCACCACCCGGGAGATATCACGACTCAATAACGCCATAGACAAAGTCGTCATCTCCAACAGCCTTACCTCAGCCGAGACGGAACCGTGGCGTGATTCCACTCGCATCATCCGTCGTGCCGACACTCACGCGCAGATTACCGAACTCAAACGCCAAACCGGCAAAGACATCCTGGTTTTTGGCAGCCGCATACTCTGGAACGATCTACTGGCTCATGATCTGGTTGACGAACTACACCTGATGAGCGGCCCGATTGTTTTAGGCGCAGGCACGCCCACCTTCGACAGCCAGCCTCCCGTTTCGCTGCGACTCATCGACACTCGCACGTGGGAGGGCTCAGGGAACGTACTCGTACGATACGATGTCCGTCCCCAAAGGAATGGATCTACTGCCGCATCTGGCGGGTGACCGCGAGATCCGTCTCGCGCTGGAGTTGTTAGGCTATTGGTTGAGCAAGGCAAAAGCGGGGTCAAACAATCAGAGTTGACCGTCCGCGACGGCCTCTGGACGTGGACTGGTGATTGGGCTGGAGAAGGGCACCGCGCTATGTCGGGATTCAGCAATGATGACAAAGCTCAGACGTGCCTTCATGACCGATCAGACGACGGCGTGAACTGGCGCTCCACGATGAAGGTAGTCCTCACGAAGTCCGTGTAGTCTATCCTGATCGTTTATCAAATGGATCGATATTCATTCACTATGAGGGGGATCCCATGAAAAAAACTGTTTCGAAAGACAGCACCATTATCGCGTTTGATCAGTCTGGTAAGGGATCGGCGCTCATCCTGGTAGGTGGTGCCTTCCAACACCGCGCCATCGACCCAAGGACGACACAGCTAGCTGCGCTCCTGGCGCCATATTTCACCGTCTATCACTACGACCGCCGGGGGCGCGGCGACAGTAGCGACACAGCACCGTATGCAATTGAGCGTGAGGTCGAAGATCTCGAAGCCCTCATCAAAGAAGCGGGCGGATCGGCGTTCGTGTTTGGCATGTCCTCTGGCGCAGTCCTTGCCCTCAAGGCAGCAGCTCGCGGCCTAGCCATCACACAGCTGGCGTTGTACGAACCACCGTTCAACCTTGACGACAAGGCCCGCGCAGTATCGGAGACCTACACGAAGCAGCTCACTGCTTTGCTAGCAGAAGACCGCCGGGGCGATGCCGTGACTCTTGCCATGCTAACCTGGGGCACGCCTGCCGAAGTTGTTGCCGGAATGCGCCAAACGCCCGTATGGGCAATCTTCGAATCGGTGGCACCAACGCTTGCCTACGACAATGCCCTTATGGGTGATGGTTCTGTGCCCACCAAACAGCTGGCGTCCGTCACCGTGCCTACGCTTGTCCTAGATGGTGGCGCGAGTCCGGTGTTCATGCACAACGCTGCCCAAGCGGCTGCGGACGCCCTGCCTAACGCACAGCGCCGCACCCTAGCAGGTCAGACGCACGACGTAGCCCCCGAGATCCTCGCTCCTGAGCTGATAGAATTTTTCAAAGGATGATCGGCCGTCGACCGGAGCCGAGGGTGCGGTTATTGTAAAAGATGGTACAACCATCAAGGCGACGGGAATAAAATGACGCCATTAAAGAAAAACTTAAGGACTTGTAGCCAAGGACACCCATACTATAAAAGCAGTGACTGTCCCACGTGTCCGATTTGTGAGCAAGAACAAAAGCCTGAAAGCGGATTCCTATCTTTGTTAGTTGCCCCTGCTAGACGCGCGTTAGAACGAGAAGGAATCATCACGGTAGAGCAACTCGCTAAATATAGCGAGAGCGACATTTTAGAATTACATGGTATGGGGCCTAGCACTATACCCAAACTGCAGAGTGCGTTGAAAGCAAAAGGACTGACCTTCAGAAAAGGGAAATGAACATGTTAGTGGAGGGCAAGGTTGCCGGGATCTACGGCGCGGGCGGTTCGATCGGCAGCGTCGTTGCCCGGGCCTTCGCCCGCGCGGGAGCGAGGGTCAGCCGCTTCTCACCGGGGAATATGCAATTGTGCGGCGCAAGTGTCGATTTTGAGGGATCTCATTCGACGTATATATAGAGCGCGGGCACGCACCGGGCGAATTTGACCGAGGGTGCCAGAGCTAAATCACACGCGGGAGATGAGACAATGCGAGTTGTGGTTCTAATCAAAGCGGATAAGGATTCTGAGGCGGGCATATTACCGAGTGAGCAGTTACTGACGGAGATGGGGAAATACAACGAAGAGCTGGTGAA
>JAUQXC010000641.1 GCA_030834825.1 Thermoflexales bacterium | reverse complement strand
GAATACGGACAGCAACTATTGGCTGGATGTTGCCGCCTTCACCGATTTGATCGACACCAGCCAGCAGCATCCCCATTGGCGCGTGGAGCGCTGCGCCACCTGTCTCAGCGGACTACAAACGGCGGCGGAATTGTATCGAGGCGATTTTTTGACCGATCTCAACCTCGATAGTCTTCCCTTTCAAGAGTGGCTTACTCTAATCCGCGAGCAACTTTTTCAACAAGCAATGGGGATTCTTGATCGCTTGGCCGCTTATCATTTGCAACGTGGAACTTATGATGCTGCTCGCCACTGGGCCTGGCGACAACTCGAGTTGGAATCCTGGTGTGAGGAGGCCCATCGCCAGTTGATGCGCAGCCTGGCGTTGAGCGGCCAGCGCAGCGCCGCGCTGGCGCAATATGACACCTGCCACCGCATCCTGACTGCCCAGCTGGGGATCACGCCGTCCGTCGAGACAATCGCGCTCTTCGAACAAATCCGCGCGGGCAACTTCGCCAGTGACAGACCTTTCCAGGCCAATTTGCCCCTTAATCTCACCGCATTCGTGGGACGCGAGGCTGAGCTGAAGCAAATTGTCGAGACCTTACAGAACCCCAACTGTCGCTTACTGACCTTGCTCGGCTTGGGTGGCATGGGCAAAACCCGTCTCGCCTTGCAGGTCGTCCTCACTGAGGGCTGGATGTATCGCGATGGCGTCTGTTTTGTTCCGCTCGCCGGACTGACTTCGCCCGATCACGTGATGACGGCACTGGCCCAGAACTTACAGTTTGTGCCTGATCCCAAACATGGTTTCATCAACCAGCTGAGGAACTACTTGCGCCGGAAAGAAATGCTCTTGGTTTTTGATGCGGTTGAACACGTTCTGGCGGCCGCCCAGCAAATCACTGAGTTATTGGAGCATGCGCCGCAGGTACAGGTGTTGGCCACATCCCGCGAACGGCTCCACACCCCAGGTGAATGGGTCTATGAAATCGGTGGGTTAACCTACCCCCTAGTTGACCAGTCTGATTCTCCAACCCATTGGAGCGCCGTACAGTTGTTTACGCAAGGTGCCCGCCGGGTGCAGCCGAACTTCAGTGCAGAAGAATCAGTGATCTCTCACATTTGCCAGCTCGTAGCAGGCATGCCGTTGGCCATTGAGTTGGCGGCCGCCTGGGTCAGGACGTTAGCGTGTCACGATATCGCGCAGGAGATTGAGCGGGACCTGGGGTTCTTACATTCCCGGCAATACGCCGGCCCTGAACAGCAGCGTAGCCTGCGCGCGGTGTTCGACTCGTCGTGGATGTTGCTCACGGCACAGGAGCACACCCTGTTGAGCCAGTTAGCGGTCTTCCGGGGCGGCTTCGACCGCGTTGCGGCGAGTGCGATTTCCGGCGCGTCGCCCGTGCTCTTGGCGGCCTTGTTGGACAAGGCCTGGCTGCGCCAGGAAGCACTTGGGGCGGAGCAGCAGGTGCGCTACCAGTTGCATGACCTGGTGCAGCGTTACGCGAGTGAGAAGCTGGCGGAGTCAGCCACCACCACAGCCACCGTCCGCGATCGGCATTGTCAGTATTACATGGGCTGGTTGCAGCAGCAGGCCGCCGCTCTGAAAGGCGGTGCGCAACGGGCGGCGCTGAATGAGATGGATGTTGAGATCAAGAACGTGCGGGCGGCCTGGGAGTGGGCGCTTACCCAACACAACCTCAGGGCAATAGAGCTGGCCTGGGAAAGCTTGTTCTTGTTCTATGACCTGCGCAGTTGGTTCCAGGAAGGTGAATCAATTTTTAAGGAACTGGCTCAAGCATTGCCAGAACCGCAGACTGATCAGGAGAAATTGCTGTTAGGACGGGCGTTGATCTGCCAGGGCCGGTTAGCCTCACGCACAGGCCAGAATGTGCCAGCGCAGGCATTGATCCAACACGCCATAACCTTGTTACCAGGACTCAATGCCCAACGCGAAATGGCCCTGGCACTTAACTATTTGGGCGTAATCTTACTGACTCTGGGCCTGGCGGCCGAGGCGCGTGAACGGTGTCAGGCAAGTCTGTTGATCTTTCAAAAACTCGACGAAAGTTGTGATACGGCCATGGCGCTTAATAATTTGGGCGAAGTGGCCTTTCGTCAAGGCGACTTTTCAGAGGCACAGCGACGCTGCCGGGAAAGTCTTGAGCTGGCGCGTGCGGCTGGCTTGCAGCAGATCGAGGCCGATAGTTTGCGCCAGCTCGGTTTTATCCTTTTTAACTCGGATTCCACTACCGAGGCCAGTGCTTATCTTGAGCAAGCGTTGCATCGCTACCGTGAACTCAATAACCCCTGGGGCGAAAGTAGTGTGCTCAACTATCTTGGCGGCATCTTCCACAGGCTGGGTGACGATTCCCAGGCATGCGCTTACCTGGAGCAAGTGAGCGCGATCAAACAAAAGATCGGTGATCGCCAGGGCGAAGCTCATGCACTAAATAATCTTGGGAGCATTGCAAGTGATCTGGGAGACTATATTCCAGCCAGGGCATACTATGAACAAGCGTTGACCATCTTTCGAGAGATTGGCGACCGCTTGAGTGAGGCCAGGACGCTAGACAATATGGGGGTTATGCTGGCGCAGCAGGCTGATTGGGTTAGTGCTTGGGCTTGTCTGGATCAAGCCTTGCACATCCGGCGTGAGATTGGTAACAAGCAAGGTGAAGCTATATCACTTATGAACCTTGGCGATACTCTCATGAGGCAAGGCGATTATGGCCAGGCGCAGAATCAGCTCGAGCAAGGTTTGAGCATCTTTCGCGAAGTTGGCGATCAATGGGGTATTGCGCAAACGTCGATGGAGTTGGGGTTGCTTTTCCAACAAGTGGGCGAGTATGAAGTCGCACAGAAATATAGCCAGCAGGCATTGCAGCTGGCCGAGGCAATTGATGCTCGCACCGCACAGAGCGACGCCCTCACTTGCCTGGGCCATGCCCTGACCGGCCTGGGACGCCTGGCGGAGGCCGCTGACATCTACCAGCGAGCTTTGGATCTACGCCTCGATCTGGGTCAACCGAATCGCGCTATGGAGACACGGGCCGGCTTGGCACGTGTTGCCCTGGCTCAAGGCGACCTGGTTCAGGCGCAGAATCATGTGACCGAAATTCTAAATTATCTCCAAGCGGCTACGCTTGATGGCACGGAAGAACCTGTTCGAATATACCTCACTTGCTATCTAGTTCTGAACGCGAATCAGGATCCTCGTGCCCCAGAAATTCTGACCACGGCCTACGGCTTCTTACAGAAACGAGCATCTAGAACTTCCAGTGAAAGAACACACCGCTCGTTTTTAGAACAAGTTCCCTCCCATCGCGAGTTGCTAGCCGAGTGGACCAAGTATGGTGATCGCGGTCTACAATCTGATTCTAAATAGGGTTCAAGCAGCAATCGTCGTCCCATAAGCCTATTTTTCACACCTTAAAATGCGAAAGATAGGCTAAGCAGCAAACACCCCGCCTCGGTCAATTGACCGGGGCGGGGTGTTTTAGGAGGAGAAGAGAGTCAAAGTTGTGAGAGGGCTGCTATTCGTTGACTTCAACCCAGTTGTTGATTCCAACAGATGCCGTGGCTGAAGGCACATTCTGCAGGTTAGCAAAGGTCTCAGCGAAAGCCGCGCTTTCGGTGTTGCCGGCCCATGAGGCGTAACCACCAGCCCATGAGGCGTAACCACCGGCCCATGAGGCGTAACCACCGGCCCATGAGGCGTAACCGCCGGCCCATGAGGCATAACCGCCAGCCCATGAAGCATAACCGCCAGCCCATGAAGCATAACCGCCAGCCCAGGAAGCATAACCGCCAGCCCAGGAAGCATAGCCACCAGACCAGTTAGTACCGCCGCCGGCCCATGAGGCGTAACCGCCGGCCCATGAGGCGTAACCGCCGGCCCATGAGGCGTAACCGCCAGCCCAGGAAGCATACCCATCGCCACGAATCTCGAACTCACCCGTCTCGGGGTTCCATTCCGTCCAGCCTTCATAGTGAGTGGTGCCAGCAAGATCAGCTTCAAGGTCCATGCCTTGATTGGCTGCACCCTCGATGTCGGTCGATACCGCTTCTGGCGCCCAGACCCGACCCGCGCCTTGCTGCCAGATGCTGTACGCCATTTCACCCGTGGTTTCACTGAACTGCGGGCGGGCCGTCATTGCTAGGCGATATTTCACTTGATCGGGTGTTAGTCCCGGTTGTTCATGGAGCATGAGCGCCGCGATACCAGAGACTACGGCTGACGACACTGAAGTGCCGCTCATCTTGAAGTAAGTGCCGCGAATACGATTCTCTGGATAGTGTCGGGCCAGATAAGTGTTGCTGCGCATCAGAGAAGAGGCATGCGCGCCCGGCGCAATCATGTCTGGTTTGACGAAGGCATCCAGCGTGGGGCCTGCGGCTGAGAACGGCGGAATGTAGTCGTCGCCCATATCGTCGGGGGTATAGTTGTCCGTGAATGTACCCACGGTGATGATGTAGGGCGTGTTGCCCGGTACTCCCACGCTCAATGGTTCAGGACCGTCGTTGCCAGCGCTGGCAACCACTACAATGCCCGCCTTCCACGCTGCCATCACTGCCAGGTTGTAGGGGTCAACCCAGTATGGCGCAATCGGCGTGGCGTACATGGACATGTTCAACACCTGGATGTTGTACTCATCCTTGTGTTGCACAACCCAATTCAAGCCGCGTAGCACATCTGCATAGGTTCCCATCCCGGCTTTATCCAAGACACGCACAGAAACCAAATTGACACCCGGTGCGACGCCCACATAGTGACCGTGTTCCTTGTCGCTGTTG
>JAUQXC010000056.1 GCA_030834825.1 Thermoflexales bacterium | reverse complement strand
CTGGAGCCGATTAAAGTTCAGACCGGGCAACGCGTGTCTTATACAGCCATTCTGGTGCGGGCCGTCGCCACGGTACTCCCGCGTCATCCCTATCTGAATGCGTCTCTCTCGGATGGCAACATCATCCTGTGGGACGACATTCATCTGGGCATTGCCACGAGCGTGGAAGAAAACTTGATCGTGCCCGTGATCCGCGAAGCGCAGAGCAAGAGCCTGGGGCAGATCGTGTCCTCGATGGCGGATCTAACCGATCGGGCGCGGAACCGCCGCTTAACGCCGAGTGAAATGACGGGCAGCACGTTTACCATCTCGAACCTGGGCATGTTCGGCATCGAATCGTTCACGGCGATCATCAATCCGCCTGAAGCGGCGATTCTGGCCGTGGGCAAGATGGTTGACACGCCGGTGGCGCATGAGGGCCAAATGGTGTTGCGCCCGCTGATGGAGATCACTGCCTGCGCCGATCACCGCGTCGCCGATGGCGCGACCGTTGCCCGCTTCCTCGCCGATCTCAAAAACGTGCTGGAAAATCCGTACCTGCTGATCTAGCGTAACTTCCTAACTCGGACAAACCGAAACAGGAGGATCCGCGAATTGCACAAAGCCCGCGAATTCGTTTCAAGCCATTCGCGCCGATTCGCGTTATTCGCGGATAAAGAAACAATGCCTCTATCCAACATCACTCATCTCATCATCGATATGGACGGCGTGCTGTACCACGGCGATCGGGCCATGCCCATGCTGCCCGAGTTCTTTACTTTCCTGTGTGAGCGCTCCATCCGCTTTATCCTCGCGACGAACAACTCGACTCGCACGCCGCAGGAATACGCCGATAAACTGGCGCGCATGGGCGTGCAGGTTTCGCCAGCCGAGGTCTTGCATTCAGGCCAGGCCGCGGCGCGTTTCCTGGCGCGTGAATATCCAAAAGGAACGCGCGTTCACGTCTTTGGTATGCCATCGCTCAAACAGGCCCTGACCGATGAAGGCTTCGTCCTGGCCGATGACGACGTTCAATTGGTTGTCGCCAGCATGGATCGAGAAATCACCTACGAAAAACTCAAACGAGCCACTCTGCTCATCCGCGGTGGCGCCCGCTTTATCGCCACGAACCTTGATCCAACTAATCCCTCTGAAGAAGGACTGATACCGGGCACCGGCTCGATGATTGTCGCGCTCGAGGCCGCGTCTGGCGTGAAGCCGCAGGCTATCGGCAAGCCTGAACCGATCATGTACCAACTGGCTATGGATCAGATGGGTGCTCGTCCCGAGACAACCGCTGCTATCGGCGACCGCGTTGATACAGACATTCTCGGCGGAAAAAGAGCCGGCCTTATCACCATCTGCGTATTGTCAGGCTCATCCGATCGGGCTGAAGCAGAGGCCCTTGAAACGGATATGATTTTCGACGATATCGCTCATCTGCTGGAAACCTGGCGACGCGAGGAAGGGGCCGCATGACATACTTGTCGATGAAGGAAATCTTGCAGCCGTGCGTTGGGCAAGGCTGGGCCATCGGCGCGTACGACACCTGCAATCTGGAGATCACGCAAGCCATTGTCGACGCGGCTGCCGCCGATCAGGCGCCTGTCATTATCATGATCTATCCGCACCATGTTCCGCAGACGGAATGGCCAACACTGATACGCATCATAGAGTCGGAAGTCGAACGCGCACGCATCCCGGTCGCGTTGGTGCTCGATCATGCGAAGACGCTTGACCAGATAAAAGGCGCGCTCGATCTAGGTTTCTCCGGGGTCATGATCGATGCGTCGCTGTTGCCGCTCGATCAAAACATCGCGCTCACCCGGCAGGCCGTCGAGCTGGCTCATGGCCACGGTGTCTCGGTCGAAGCCGAGCTGGGTCACGTCGGCCAGGGTCAGGATGATCTTAGTACAGACCAGCAGCAATCTCACCTAACGCGTGTAGATGAAGCGGAACGCTTTGTGAAAGAGACGGGCGTGGACGCACTCGCCGTGTCGATCGGTACATTGCATGGTTTATATCGCGGCACGCCCAAACTTGATTTCGATCGGCTGGCGCAGATCCGATCGGTTTGCCCGATCCCGCTGGTGCTGCATGGTGGATCGGATACGCCCGATCAGGATTTGCGGCGCGCGATCGAAATCGGCATCGACAAGATCAACATCTGGACCGATGTGCGCATCCCGTTCCTTCGGGCTTTGAAGGAAACGTTGAGCGGCCCCATCGAGAAGATCGAAGTGTCTGACGCCATGTCGGCCGCGCGCGCGGCAGCTGGCGATGTCATTCGCCGCAAGAACCGGCTGTTAGGCTCGGTCGGCAAGGCCAGTCTGTACGGTTAGCACCTGTCACGGGTAACTACTCAGCCACCGTCATTGCGAGCGTCTTTCGCCAGGCGTGCCTCCGCCGCCTTGCGGCGGGCCAGGCGTGCGAAGCAATCTCAGCGCACATCAGCGAGCGTTGCCGGTCGTACAAGAGATTGCTTCGTCGCAAACAGCGCTCCTCGCAATGACGGCTGAGTGGTAACAGTCACGGAGGTCATTCATGGGACAGTATCTCTTAGGCATTGATAATGGCAGCACCGTCTCAAAAGCCGCGCTGTTTGATGTGCACGGCAAGGAAATCGCCGTGGCAAGTTGCAAAGGGGATACCGTCTATCCGCATCCCGGCTGGACTGAGCGCGACATGGAAATGCTGTGGCAAAGCACGGCCAGCGCCATCCGCGAAGTGTTGGCTAAGTCGGATGTGCGGCCGGAAGAGATCGCCGGGATCGGCAACACCGGGCATGGCAATGGCGTCTATTTGCTCGACCGGCAAGGTCAGCCGCTCCGCAACGGCATTCAGTCCATGGACTCGCGCGCCGCAGACGTAGTGACTGAATGGAATTTAACCAATCTTCATGCCCGGGTCTTCCCCTTTACCATTCAAGCTTTCTGGCCCGCACAGCCGAACGCGCTGCTCGTTTGGCTTAAGCAGCATGAGCCGCAGAATTACGAACGCGTCGGCGCCATCTTGATGGTCAAGGACTATATCAAATACCGGTTGACCGGCGAGATCACAGGCGATTACACTGACATGAGTGCCACCAGCCTGATCGATGTTCGCCACCGCTGTTACTCACGCGAGCTGCTGTCGCTGTATGATCTCGCCGAAGTATATGATGCCCTGCCGCCCCTCAAGCAGTGCTTTGAAGTGGCGGGGCAGGTTACACGCATGGTGACTGAAGAGACCGGGCTGGCTGCGGGCACACCGGTTGTCGGGGGGATGTTCGATGTCGATGCGAGCGCGATCGGTTCCGGCGCGATCAATCCGAATCAGGCCTGTCTGGTCATGGGCAGTTGGAGCATCAACGAGGTGATTACTCAAGACCCGATCGTTGATCCCAACCTCTTCATGACCACCCTCTTTGCCGAACCGGGCCTGTTTCTCACCATCGAAGGCAGCGCCACGTCGGCCACCAATTTGGAATGGTTCGTAAACCAATGTTGCGGCGACGAGCGCGCCGAAGCCCAACGACGCGGGGTTTCCGTCTATGAGGTATGCAATGAAGAAGTTGCCAGCCTGCCGCCGGGCAGCACGAATATCATCTTCCATCCATTTCTATACGGTTCGAACGTGCAGCCGACGGCGCGGGCGGGATTCTATGGGGTGGCTGGCTGGCACACACGCGCGCACCTGCTGCGCGCGCTCTATGAGGGCGTCATGTTCGGACACTTGAGCCACATTGAGAAACTGCGCGCAGCGGGAGCGCAGATCAACACGGCGCGGCTGGCCGGCGGAGGTTCGCGCAGCCCGGTGTGGTCGCAGATGTTTGCCGATGCGATTCAAGTGCCGATGGAAGTCTCAGATGGCAACGAGTTGGGCGCGCGCGGCGCAGCCTTGTCGGCCGGTATCGGTGCAGGCATCTATCGAGACTACGCTGAAGCCGTGCAGGCGGCCGTCTCGGTCGTGCGGGTTCATGAACCGATCGCCGCCAGCACGCCCCATTACCTGGCGCGGTATGCCGAATATCGCCGCTTGATTGACGCGATGCAAACGCCGTGGCAAGAGTTGAGCAAACTGAGCTGATCCGGTATGAAAGCCATTATTCTGCGAGAACCGGGCGGGCCTGAACAACTACGATTGGATGATGTGCCGCTGCCTGTGCCGGAGTGGAATCAAGTTCTGATCAAGTTGAAAGCGGCGGCCCTGAATCGCCGTGATCTCCTCGTCAGAAGCCGGGAGCAATATCGCGCCGCCATGCCGTTCATTCCGGGGTCAGACGGCGCGGGCGTTGTAACTGCGGTGGGGGCGGGTGTCAGCCAACCGCGTGTTGGTGACGAGGTCGTGATCTATCCGTCGTTGAGTTGGGGCAGCCGCGAAAACGCGCCGTCACCCGCCTTTAGAATCCTCGGTGGACCCGACAATGGAACTTACGCCGAATACATTTGTCTTTCTGCCGAGAATGTTTTTCCCAAACCCGGCGCGCTATCGTTCGCAGAAGCCGCCGCTTTTCCGCTGGCGTGTTTGACAGCCTGGCGTGCGCTAATCACCCGGGCGCGCGTGCAACCCGGCGAATGGGTCTTGATTCATGGAATTGGCAGCGGTGTGGGCACCTTCGCGATTCAGATCGCCAGGCTCGCGGGCGCGCGAGTAGCGGTCACATCCCATAGCGACGAAAAATTGAGCCGCGCCAGTGCGCTCGGTGCAGAGATCGGCCTCAACTACTCACGGTGCGAATGGGATGCGGAAATTAAGCGTTTACTGAATGGTGGCGGTGTGGACGTCGTCGTTGACAGTGTTG
>JAUQXC010000640.1 GCA_030834825.1 Thermoflexales bacterium | reverse complement strand
GAGCCCTCCAGCCGGTCGAGGTGCGGAGTTCCAATTTCAGCCGTGGTCCACGGGCTGAGGAGTGCTTCGTAGAGGTCCCAGCCCTTCAGCCGGTCGAGATGCTGAGTTCCAATTTCAGCCGTGATCCACGGACTGAGTAGGGCGTGGGCGAGGTTCCAGCCCGTCAGCCGGTCGAGGTCTTGATCTGTTCGTCTTGTCATTGTCTTACTCCTTGCCGGTTATGGAGTCCGGCGCTCCCCTGAACGTCCCGTGAGGCGCTCAGGGCAGAGCCGAAGCCCTGCCTGGGGGGTCAGGCGGCTTGCCCTTCGGCCTCGGCGACCAGCGATAGGAGGAGCGCCTCCCGCTGCGCGTCAAAGTCGATTTTGAGCCTCCTGCGCAGCCACCAATAGTCGGTGTAGATATCCCTGCGCTGCGCGTCATAGGCGGCGTCGATCTCCTTGAGCCGCGACCAGTAGTCGGCGAAGGTGCCCCTGGGCTGCGCGTCGTAGGCGGCTTTGTGATCATTCCGCCGCGACCAGTAGGCGGCTTTGATCTCATCCCGCTGCGCGTTGTAGGCGGCGTCGATCTCCTGTAGCGATGGGCAGTTGCCGAGCGCCCATTCTGCGTCGTCGACACCGTTATACTCCACGATCAGGCTGAGTGATATAGGCTCATGGTCGCCCCAATCTGCGCCCAGAGATGTGCAGAGGTGTTGGTAGCGTTCTGTGCAGGCTCCGGCCTCTCGAAGTTCGGATAGCGTTGTCGTTCGGTCGAGGTCGTGATCTGTTCGTCTTGTCATCGTCTTGCTCCTTGCCCGTCTTTCCAGGCTGTCACACTATATTATACGGCAGGGATCGCAGGAAGTCACAAGAAAATCACTCCAGATTCAAAATAGGTTCAAAACCTGGTAATAATACCGGGGAACGCCAAAAGATTATGACTAATTAGCATTGGCTAACATTGTGAGCAGAACATGAACAAACCAGACCAATTCGAACCTGAGTGCTCCGCCGAGCCGCGCCGCAAGCCTGGCCGACCGAAGGGTAGCGGGCGCAAGTCGACGCAGGAGCGTCTTTCGATGCGAGCATGGCGGCACGCTTGCCAGGGAGCTGCGAATGCTGGCCTGCAGGCGCTGGTGGCTGCCAGGATCATGGAAACGCCCGACCATCCTGCGTTCCTGCACGCCTGGGGGCGGCTGGTCGAGCAAGGCTACGGTCGGCCGCGACAGCAAATTGATCTCGTCGCATTCAATCCGGCGACGTTGACGGATGAACAGCTCGCGCGGATCACGTCGGGCGAGTCGCCGTTAGACGTGTTAGGGCCCTCAGCCATCGAAGCGGAGTTTGTCGCATCCGAAGCTCCCGCCGAGTGAGAAGGCCATCTTTGCCGCCCATTTGCCACGCTGTGGCATTCTGGCCGTCCATGTGACCCGGAAGCCGGGAACGTGCCCAGACGCGGATTGTGGCGCATCCTGACGGGCCTTCGGACAGGACTCTACCTGCAACCAGTAGAGGGGCGTCAAAGGAAACAATGTTAGCATTGGGCAACTCGCTTCCGCTCCTATGGGGATCGCAGGGGATCGGCGTGTCCCCTGTGCGGCCCGAACAGTAAAGTGCATGACCCGTCATGCACTATAAAGTACAACGTTGCCCAAGAAGTTTACCTACAGGACCCCCTATTCTCATGCTAAACCAGAGGTATATCAGAATTAGATGTATTCTCATGCCGACTTGAGTGTGATTCGCCTTCGCGCGGCTGCCGAGCTGGAGCGTCGTCGGCGCGCCGTGGGTGTCATCGACTACAGTCTGCCCCGCGATTGGTTTCATGAGGATCAGTTGCGGGCGTGGGCGTCGACGGCCAGAGAGGTAGCTATCGTGGCTGGCAGTCGTGCCGGCAAGACGTGCCTCGCGCCGTGGCTTGCTCTTCGTGAGATACAGGCGAGGGGCGGCAATGGCGGTGTGATCGTCTCACCAACTTATGCGCTCATGGAGCGGGCATTGCTGCCGACGTGCCTATCCGCGTGGCGGGGCATGGGCGAATACTCAGAGTCCAAGCGGCGATTCACGTTCTCGGCCAGCAGTTGCGCTTCGATGGGGGTAGAACGGGCCTGGGTGTGGTTTGGCTACGGGGAAAATCCCGACTCTCTGGAATCGTTCGAGGCTCAATGGGGGGCGATCCTGGACGAGTGTGGACAGCGGGCGTTCAGGCGGCAATCGCTAGAGGCTCTCAGGCGACGATGTGCGATTCATCAGTCGCGGTTGTTCTATCTGACTACTCCCTACGAGTGGAACTGGTTCAAGTACGACGTTGTTGATAAGGCCGCAGGGCGCGACGATATAGATGTGTTCAACTTCAGTTCACTCTGCAACCCGGTATTCCCGCGCGAGGAGTGGGAGAGACAACAAACGCTCCTTCCTGCATGGCGCTTCGATATGATGTATCGGGGGCTGTTCACCCGTCCGGCGGGTCAGGTGTTCGAAGCGTTCGATCCCGATGTTCACGTGGTCCCTAACTGCCGCATTCCTGAGCCGTGGAAGCGGGTCCAAGGCGTTGACTTCGGTGAGGCGAACACAGCGGCGGTCTGGTTGGCGCGGTTGCCTGGTGGGGATGAGGCGAATGCTCGGTACGTCGTTTGCGACGCCTATCATGGCGGACATAAGGGCATCAATGACCACGTTGCGAATTGGCGCGAGTCGGGAGAGGTGTCGGCGTCCTTCGGCGGCGCACCCAGTGAGGACGATTGGCGGTTGGGGTTCGCGGGCGCGGGCTGGCCGATCCTACGCCCGCCGAGCAAGGACCGCGAGTTCGGTCTACAGGCGATCAACGCGCTATTCGCGTCGCGCCGGTTGTTCGTGTTGGGGTCCTGCGAAGCGCTGATCAAGGAGCTGTTCGAGATGAGTTATGAGGTCGGTCCAGACGGCGAGGTAAACCCGCTGAGGATTCAGGACGAGCGCATCTACCACCTCATTGCCGCGCTCCGGTATGCGGTGGTTGGAATTGTAGGCGGGGCGTCGTTCGCGGGGTGCACCCACGTTGACCGCGAAGATGAGAGCGATTGGCCTGACGCGATCAGGGATCGCTGGGGCAGGATTGGGGGCGGGGTCCGAGTGACAGACGGGCTTGTGAGGTTGAGCGATGCCTTGGGGGTGGTGCGATAGGGTCGGACGCATTGCGTCCGGCCATAGGGTCGGACGCAATGCGTCCGGCCATAATAGTGTGATGAAATACGTCATTCATGCCGAGCGAATCGATCCTGCCGGTGCGCGGTTAGTGGTGGTCCCCACTACCGACGGCGCTTATGACGGTCCAATAGAGCTGTCCGACGATGCGAGTGAGCGATTGAAGCGTCCTCTCTCTGGGGTTGTGCAGTCGCTCGGTCCTGCCGTATCGGATCAGTTTATGGTTGGCGACCGTGTGATGTTCGGACGCTATGCCGGGACCGAGGTTGATCTCGATGGCGGGACTGTGTTGGTGTTGTTGGAGTCTGACATCATCGGTATTTTGCGATGAGGCGCGGCGAGAACATCATCCGGTTTCCGCATACGGTTCAATCGATCGTTCCCCCGTCGTGCCCCTTGAGTGCGTGTCGGGGCCAGGTGGTCGGGGTCTTATACGAGCCGGAGGGCGAGACCATGGGCGGCGTGCTCTTGCCCATTACGGGGTCTGGGTGGAGCGATGAGGACATTCACTCGCGTTCTCGCGCAGAGTCAGAGTTGAGGTCCGCCAAGGCCGATGCGAAGGCGTTAGCAGATCGTTTGCGTGCCGAATCTCGTTTGACGTGGGAGGACAAGCGGCGTCTTGCGGCTGCCTGTGAACGCATCGCGCAGGCTCAGTTGCGCCTATCCACTTTGGGCAGGTCGCCGAGTCATGGCGCGGGGATGTCGTTGCGTCCTGACGCGGCTGTGGTATTGGATTCCGCCGTTGGCTTATCTTGTGGCGAGTCTGTGATCGTGGCCCCTTATTCGGGGCATCGTTTCCGTGAGGTCTTTGGGATCAAGGATCTGTGCGTGTGGGGCAATCGTGACGATTGGCTCGACGTGGTGATGATGCGCTGGTCGGGCGAGGTCTGGGAGCCGCTGGGCAATTGGTGCGTGGTTGCGGTGGAGCCGAAGGTGGGGCCGTTGGGGAATCGCGGGTTTCACAACTGGGGGACGATACTGCAGTCGGGTCCTGATGCGTCTTATGTTCCTGGGGACGTAGTGGTCTTGGATAAGGATAGGATGGTTCCTCGCCTGGACGATTCGCGTTGGTTTGCCATCGATGGCCCTTATCCGAAGAACTCTGTTTTGGTACGAGAGGTAGATTCGGAGGGGGTTCGTCGTTTGATCGGTTTTATCGGCACGGTTGGAATTGTCGAGGGGGATGAAGTTGGAACCACCGAAAGGGTTTGATGACTATGACGTTCGGCTATCGGCGGCCCAGGTTGTGGGCCAGATGTGGCGGGCGTTCAAGAGCGACCCGAACCGGAATGCGAAGTTCCGCCGTTATGAGATGGCGTTGAAGGTTTACAACGATGAGGTTGCGGTTTCTGGGATCGATGTGACGCCTGGGATCGACCCCATTCAGTTGCCGTTGCTTTCAACGCGTGTAGATAAGATTGTCGAGGGCTTGTGTTCTCAGGTGACGAATGCGAATCCGATGTTTGTGTTTTCGGGTGGTCATCGTGATTCTTTGGAGTTGCGCGAGAGTCGGGAGCACGACACGCATTTGGCTTTGGTGGCTGATGGGTTCAAGTTGAAATTACGGGAACTCGCTCGCTCGGCGTCCATTCAGGCGATTGGTCCTTTCCGTGTGACATGGCGTACTGTTCGTCGTGGCGAGGGATGGCTTGAGAGCCAGCAGGCCGGGAGTGGGGATATTGTCTTTGCGGGTCCGACGTTTGAGCCGTTCAAGGCTGATGAGTGGGTCGGTTACCCCACCTATGCCCGTTCGGTGGATGAGATGCGCTTGTTTGGGCACTCATTCCCGATGAGCGTTCGTGAGATCGAGGGTCGCCAGCGTTCTGGGGAATGGCTGACGGAGGAGCAAGGCGCCATCCTGTCGAAGAGCCATTCGCAGCAGGGTTCCAATGCGGATTATGTCGAGGACTACGCGCCGACGCTTGGTTGTTTTGTGGTGTTCTTGCCTATTGGAATGGAGGAGGGTGCCGAGTGGAAACGTTATCGAGTGGTGATACAAGAGGACACGGACGTTCTTTTGTATTTGGCTGAATACGATCATCCTGATTCGGAGTATTTCATACCGTGGTTGCGTCGTGACACGGGTGAGTTTTATCCTTCGCACTCTGCGGCCAGTAAGATGCTTCGGAGCCAGAGCGCGTTCAACGACATCAACACGGCCCGCTTGTTGAACGGCATTGCGAGCGCGAAGAAGACGATTTTGGCGAGCGGGTTTCTGGACACAATGGATACGCTGAGTCTGGGTTTTGGCCAGTTGCTCGCCTTCCGTGGCGAACCGAGGTTCACCGTCATCGACGGCGGCGGGGATGTTCGCGGGCTCGATGCGATGGCGGTTGACGCTGAGCGTGCCGCTGATGGTGCAAGCGGTGTCTCACAGGTGTCCGCAGGTCAGTTGCCGGAGCCGGATCAGTCTGCCACCGCCACATCTATCGCTGCGACAGGCGCGAGCGCTGCGATAGAGGAATATCAGGAGAACTTTTATGCGGAGATTGTGCGTGCCGTTCATTTCTGCCAGTATTTGATCGCAAAGAACTTTGCCGATTTCAAGAGATACCACGGTGAAAACCTACGGACTAAGCGGGGTAGCGATTGGCGCCCTGTGTTCGAGATCGGCCCTAACTCGCAGGGTTTGGCGAACGACCCCCGCGCCGTGATGGAGAAGTTGTCGGTGCTGATTGGGATGGCCCAGCAGTTGGGTGTCCCATTCGTAGAAGATGTGATGGGCGATCCCTACAAGGTGATTATGAGTAAGCAGGAGTTGTTCTCCGCTGCTCTTGCGAATCTGGATTTCCCGTTTTCGATGGATAAGGTGGTGATAGATGTCCCTGAAGAGGCAGATGGTGAGAATATCGGAGTTGTGGAAGGGGGAGCCGGTCCAGAGTTCTCCGCCGACCCTGAGCTTTTGGCAGAAATCTCTGACTCCCTCCCGGCAGAGCTTTTGGACCCATTATCTGGAAGATTGGAAGACGGCTCTCTTGAGTTCCCAGCATCATAAAGTGCTGTCGGGGGATTTGCATGGCGCTGCGGTGATTGCCGGCCAAGTGCAGATAATCGACGTATTGCTGGACGGCGTGAGCATCGAGGTTGCGTTTGAAGGCAAAGAGAAGGTTGGCGAGTGAATGGATGGTACTCTTCACTCTATGCTAAGATGGGGACACGCGGGCGCGTGTCCTTAACGAGGAAATCATGTACAGACAACTTGAAAATCGAATGGGAGTAGTGGGGTCTATTGGGCGCGGGTTCGTGTTCGCGCCTGATGATGGCGCAGGACACGCGCCAGAGGACGACGAAGAAGAAGAGGAAGAGGAGAAAGAGGAAGAAGAGGATGAGGGTGGGGGTGAAGCTGAAAACGGCGCCACTCCGCCCCCGCTCGACCTCGCTTCATTGTCGGACGACGATTTCAAGGCTGAGGCGATTCGTCGCGGTGTTTTGAGCGCGGGCGACCCCGTATCTCAGAAACAAGAGTCGCAAGTTGAATCGGAGGATGATGTCAAGACCCCGTGGGACATTGCGACCGCCGAGGCTGATGCGAAGTTGGAGGCTGGCAGTCTGGGTTATGCGGACTATGACGAATATCGTTCGCGCCGCGCGTTCGAGATTACAGCGTCTCAGATGCGGGAGGATCAGTTCGAGGTCATGCGCCCTGCATTGATCGAGTCGTATAAAACTCAGTTCAAGTCTCGTGGGTTACCGGAAGAGACTGAACGATCCCTCGTGGACATCGTGCCTGAGATGGTGGACACGCTTCGGAAATATCCGAACGGCGAAGGCTTTGCGAATACGCCTCGCGGGGAGCAGTTGCGGACTGTCACCGCCGCTACGATAATCGGGCTGAAGCATCTCCAGAAGATGGTGTCCGCCAAGGATGGCGGGGGGGATGTTGCAAGCAATAGTGCCCAACCCGGACGTGTTGCGCCCATCAGGTCCACGGCTGGGCGCGAAACGTCTGAGGTGCGCGAGTTTTTGCAGCAATGGGCCAATGTCCACAATGGCGGCAAGACTCCCGATGCCAAGCAGGTGGCGCGTTTGAAGGCTGAATATCCGTCTATTTTCGAGGAGGTGAAATGATGAATGAAGTATCAAGGCCGAAGAAGGCCGACAGGATTGTCCCGACCGCTGAAGGGGAAGACTATTTCGAGGTGTGGGTGACATCTACGCAGTCCCAGAAGAATGATGGGGTGTCGCTCGAATATGAGAAGTCGCGTCAGGGCTTTGTGGCTGATGAGTCAACGAGAACTCCTGATGGCAACCGTGTCCTGATGCGTATGCCGCGAGAGCGTTATAACAGGGAAATCTTGTTCCCTGCAAGGAAGCGAATCAAGGCTCTTCAGGGATTGCGTCCCGACGAAAGCGCGTCATCCAATGGGAAAACGAGCGTCATGCGCGACATTGAGATAGTGCCTGAAGTCGTAACTGGCAAAGACATTTTTGACGCGGCCACTAAAGCCGCGTCAGAAGCATAGCCATTGGGCTATTGCATCGTCGGCTTGGCGGTGATCCCGCCCATGACATGACGCTGATTCGGCGTCAAAGGGGAAAGAAATATGGCAGCGGCTACTGCTCCTTTTTTCGACATCACCGACAAGGGATTGCCCGACATTCGTTCCGCCAAAGATTATGGCGGGGCGGGTTGGGTAGGTTCCAAGGCGGGTACTCACGGGGACATCATTCAGATCGACTCCAATGGGTACATTGACCAGGCTGCTGCGGCAGGTGCGGCCATCAACTCGTCACTCGATGTTGGTGTTTTGCATGGTGACGTGGCTTCGACGGTTGCCGCAGATTCAACGGACGCGCTCGCTGTTCCTTATCGCTGCGCGACCGATGAGACTGTCATTTGGCTTCCGTATGTGAACAACTCGGATACCTATGTGACGGTCACAAACGCCTTGCTCGGCAATGCGGTTGGCCTCTACCGCCGGAGTGACGGCGTGTACGCATGGGACGCGAACACTACGACTCATGGCATCGTCGTTGCGCTTGATGCGACTCGCGGCTTGCTGGGATGCAAGCTGATCGAGGCTAATCGCCTCAAGTGATTCTGTGACTTAAGGAGGGTCAAAGAATATGGCTACCAATACTCAGCAAGTTGCGGCGGCGCTACGGAAGGACATCGACAAAGCATTAGCCTTGTTCAAGTCTGATCGTCGTGGCGACGTGGCAGATCGGATGGTTGGAAACAATGTGATCTCCAATACCCAGTCGTTCATCAAGTTGCAGTCGTTTACCGACATGTCGCTCCCCGGCCCTGTTGGAGAGCGGCAAACTGGAACGGAGATGGCTTTTCGGAGCGTTCACACCAAAACCTTTTCGGCGCAGAAATACCTGGGAACGTTTTTGGTATCCCGCGAGGTCTGGGATGACAACCAGTACAGAAGCACTATCGTTCAGAACTACGCTACTCGTATGCGGTCGCGTTGCAACGACCGGCGCGAGATTGTAGTTCAGAACGAGTTCTTCAACAACGCGGACACGAACCTCGGCCCTGACGGTGTAGCTTATGCGTCTGCGTCTCACCCCCTGGATGTTGAGGCTCAGTATTCGGGACTTGTGCCGACGGGTCTTGCGTCCAACATTGTCGATCCGCCCGAAACGGTGTCTATCGCCCTTCTGAACAGGGTGTTTTCCATCATGTCAACCCAGGTCGATAATAAGGGCGTGCGGATGATCGCTGTCCCGCCGTTCAACATCGAGGCGCACCCGCTGCGCGTAACCTTTTGGCATCAGATCAAGAGGAGTGTTAGCGAGGAGCCGGGAACGCCGGATCGCGGTGGAAACCCGTGGCACTCGATGGTGGGCGACATCCTCATGCTTCCATATGCGGAGTATGAGGATCGGACTGCGTTTGTCGCGGGCGATCACCGTAGGTTCGTGTGGGATCGCATGAATCCTGAAGTCACCGACTTGGTGTATGAGAAGGACGATACGTTCTGGTCGAACGTAGTGTTCCGCCTGAGCGTTGGCTTGTTCGACTGGCGAGACGCGGTGTATTCGCTGGCGGCGTGATCTTGTTGGGTCCACGGATTGAGTCTGTGGACCCCGGACATCAAAGGAGGTAGGTTAGGAGATGTCTAAATCGTTTGAAGAATATCTGGTAAAGGCTCATCGAAGCCTGATCGGTCGCGGGTCTGTGGCGTTGGTCGTTGACCCTTCTGCGACTCGCAACCCGGCTGGTCGTGGGACTCCAAGCGATCCCATGACGGACTTTGAGGCGGCGTATGATCGGTTGCCGAGCGGAAAGAACGCGGCGATCTTGCTTATGGGCGGCCCGGCGACGGGCACGAGCACGGATCATTCGGTTCGTCTTTCGGAAACGCTCGTTTGGGCAAAGCCCATGACACATCTGATAGGGATTTGCGCTCCGACTCGCGTCGGGCAGAGGGCGCGCATCACAGGACCTTCATCCGGTGGTACATTCAGCCCTGTCATTACCGTATCTGCCCACGGCTGTTCGTTTGAGAACTTCTCGATCTTCGATGACTATGGGGTGGACCCATGTGCGTTGAAGGTGACGGGTCAGCGCAACTACTTCGGCAATGTGAACATCCAAGGCATGGGACTGGCCGCTGGTTCTGCGGATGCGTCAGCATCGAGCTTATGGCTAAACGGAGGCGCTGAAAACCTGTTCCGCGATTGCGTGATTGGCTTGGATACCGTTGCGCGATCTACGACGAATGCTGAGATTTTGATGAATGGTGGCGCGAAGCGCAACGAGTTCATCGACTGCAACATCATTTCGTCGGCGTCCAATAGCGGGCACAGGTTCATCAACGCCCCAGATTCCGGTGGCTTGGATAGGTACAACAACTTCATAAGGTGCAACTTCCTAAATGGTCCGACCGGCGTTTACGGCGGCGCGACCACCATGCTCAATGGGATAGCCATTCACGCATCGGCAGGCGGTTGCATCAACCTCATCGGCTGCACAAAGCAGGGTTGTACCGACTGGGTATCGGCTGATACCGGCCTAGTGTTCATCGACCCGTTCTATAACGGAACAGACCTGACGAAGCAGGGGCGCACGTTGGTCGCCGCCCTTCGTAACTAAGGAGTACAATGAACCACTATACGGTCAATGACCTAACCTTTGCTGTGGAGATGTCGGTTGAAAGCGACGGCATCTCTGTCGTCGCCCGAAAGGGCGGCCATGAATGCACAGGGTCGTTTCCAAAGGCCGATCTGAAGGACAAGGACAAGTGCGTTCTAATCGCCCGCGAGATCGCAAGGCCGTTTCTCATGCGAGACGGTGACGACCCTGTGATCGACTGTGTGCAGGAGGGTATCAAGAACTTGTCCGTTGCGCTTCACAAGTTGAAGTGATGGGGTGACACATGGCGACAGCGCAAGATGGTGACACATGGCGACAGCGCAAGATTACGTCAACGACTTTCGCGCTATGCGGAAGAACGTCTCTGAGTCCAGGGCGTTGCTCTGGCTCAATGAGATTGATCTGCTGGTTCAGAGGGTCTTGCGTACGCGCAGAACTACTGCGCTCATTGCGCTCGTCGCAGGGCAGCAGGACTACGACCTCGATGAGTCGTATGTCTGGGTGATAAGCAGCCGGATTCTTACGGGTCCGGCTGACTCTCCCAATCCGACGCCTGGGCGCGTTCTCGTGTCCACGTCGGATGACACAGCGGATGTTTTGCGCCCGGATCATGTATTCGATGGCGCAGGCGATCCTGAAGCGTTTGCGTCTGTCCATGATGCGTCGGGTGGGCAGATTCGTCTCTATCCAGCACCCGCTCGGAACTCGCTCTTGGTGTCGGGTGCGACGAATGCAAGCCCGATAGTTGTAACGGCAGCTGAGGATCACGGCCTATCCGAAGGGCAGAAGGTAGAGATTCGCGGTGTTTTGGGGAACACGGCTGCGAACGGCGTCGCTTATGCCAAGGTGAGCGGTTATACGGATGACGAGTTCGCTTTGTATTCAGATTCCGAATTGACGACACCTGTGGCGGGAAGCGGCGCGTACACGTCTGGCGGCATTGTGATCGCCGTTAATCGTGAAGTGCTCGAAGTGGTGGCGTCGTATCACCCGGAGCTTGTACTGTCGCCGTCCGCGTCGGACATGCCCGCAAGCCCGACGTTGCGCTCGTTGTATTTGGACGGCATGGATTATCTGTATGCGAAGCGGAGGCAACTACCGGACGTTGCCGCTCGCAAGGCGTTGTTCGAGGATTCCCTGAACGAGCAATCAATCATCACCCACAAGCGCGGCGGGAGGGTGAATCAGCACCTGAACATTTTGCATGTGCGTCCTGGTGGGTTCGTCGATCTAAAGGGCATTGGGTGGTGATGTCCATTGTCTGAGCTCCTGATTCACGATCCGCTTCAGCGGCCATCGAAAGGCGTCAAATCGGGGTTGCACCCCTCAATGCTTGGCCTTGGCGAATATGAGATCATTGAGAACTTGTATTCAGATAAGGGGCCTTTCGAGTGCCGGGGTGGAACTTCGCTTGTGTTCTCGCTTCCGCAGACATTGACGGGCGCATCGCTTGTCGATTTCTGGTCTGGGACGCTCGACGGCACGCAGTATACAGTTTTCGCGTATGCGTTGAACTCGAAGATCGAGTTGTGGGTGAGTGAGAACTGGGGGACCATGTACAGGTTGTCTCAGGTGGGGGGTTGGCACGGAGCCTCGGCGGGGGCATTGCCTCCTGATACGGCTTACGGGAACGCTGGCGATACGCGATTCCCGACTGTGACGGATAGGGTCGTGTTCACGCCTGTTCGTTCGCAACGGGGGTTCGTCGCGGGAGTCGTGATCCCATCCCGTGATTCATTGGTCATTAGTAACGGCGTCGATCCGTGTCTGGTGTGGACGCCCTCGCTTCCCGTATCCGCAACGGTGTCCATAACCGGTGCGGCTGACGATGCAAGCGTGCTTCAGGTCACCGCAGTAAGCCACGCCATGAACGACGGAGATACGGTCGTGATTTCCGGGGTCGGCGGCAACACGGCTGCGAACGGTTCGTTTTGGGTGAAGCGCACGGGGGCCAACACGTTCAAGTTGTACTACGATGAGGCTCTTAGCGTGCCTGCCGTTTCCAGCGGTACGTACACATCGGGCGGTTCATTTACCAGGCATCACAGGCTGTCTTTGCACAAAGCCGTAAGTATTCCCGCGAGGGCCAGAGATTGCCGCGCCGTTGCTGGTTTCTCTCGTTTCTGGCAAGTAGCCGAAGAGCACGGCGTCGGGACAGACAAGACTTATGCGACCGGGGGCGTTCTGAATCAGGCTCGGTTCAGGTTACGGCCAGGCAATGTAGCCCCCTATGCGGCGGGCGAGAATCAATGCGTCGAGTTCTCGTTCGATGCTGCGACGATTGCGAGGGACGATATTGCAACTGTTCAGTTTCCGACCTCTCTCACGCTAAAGGACGGGATGGTGTTCATTGTCGAGCCGATCAGCGAGGACGGTGAGACGTTCGACCTGTTCCCCAATTGCAAACTGGAAATCAATCCAGACAACGCGGCATACGGCTCGATCACCTCGCCTTGGGTGACGATTTACGACCCTGAATCCACCGATCCGCTGTATTCAGGGAACCTCGACGTGTACTTGATGAACGACGGGGTGGATACGCCCACGGTGAGTACCTTGTCGCGGTTCATGGTCAGGTATAAGACCACGCACATCGCCGACGCCGACAAGACTGCGTTTCATATTCGGTTCACATGGAAGCATGACACGGCTCCACTTGTCGGCCTTGCCTATTACAATATCCTTGCGATTGCGTCGGAGGGCGACATTCCAGGGGGGAGCGAGTTTACGGTCTCTTATGGCGGCAGGCGATCCCAAACTGAATCTGCCGGGGTTGTGATGGCGTCGGGTGGCGGCGCGAAGCTCGTTCAGATCGGCGGGCCGCCACAAATCAATCCACCTGAAGATGTTGGCGTTCCGGTTCTGCCGGACGTGAAATATGACTACACCTTGATCCTCGCCAACTCGGAGGGCAGCACCCCCAGGGAAGGGGGACTCGACAATCTTCCTGCCGACATCAATGTGTATCTGCGCGTTCCTGATGCCCAGTCGGGGCTATTGGAGCCAACCGCGTGGTATTTCTATTCGGTGGGTCTCTGGGCAGACGGTGTGTTCGCCGCTCCGTTCGTAGGCCTTGGGTGGTTGAAGGCGAGTGCGACCGACATGATCACACACGCCACCAATACAGTCACAAATACCTACAACGTAGATGCGAGGCATCGTGACTTCAATAGGCCTGCGCCAAGTCCTTATCAAATAGCGATTCCACCTCACAGGGCGGCAGTTTTCGCCAACAATCGTTTATTCGTTGGCGACGTTTACAACTCCGTATCGTCGGTCAGAGAAAGGGGAGACCTGTACATGTCGGGGTGGAACGCTCCGTTCAGGTTTCAGTCTGTCGTTACGGATACGCGATCTGGCGGAAGGAACCAGTATGCGGGCGAGCAGATCATGGCGTTGGGCGCGTCCGGCGCAGCGAGCCAAGGAGCTTCCTTTGTGTTCCTGATTACGGATGCCAAGCTGAAGGTTCTTGGTGGGAGTGGGCCAAGCGGTTCCGGTTTTGACACAGAGGAACTGTCACAAGCTTTCGATTTGTCGGACAGGGGAACTCTCGCTCCCAGGTCGTTCCTGGTTCACAATGGGGTGGTCTATTGGATCGACGACTATGGGTCTGTCCAATCGTATTCATCTGGCAACCCGCGCAATCTGAGTCGCGCATCGGTGTTCGACAAGTTTGAGTCCATTCCTGCGGGGCGTGTAGACGACGTAGTTGCCGTGCCGTGGAAAGACAGGATACTCTTCGCATACACTCCGAGCGGTCAATCGCTCAACACTCGCGTAGCCGTCTGGAACACTACATGGGAGATGTGGGAGTGTGACATTGTACCACCGAGTCCTGCATTCGCTGAAAAGATGCTTGTGGCCCGTGACTCGGCGTCGGCAGGTGCTGGGAGGCGATTATTGTTTGGCGCGGCCAACGGCAACGTGTACGAGGTCGATAAGGCGGGCGCCACAGACCTGGGCGCGGAGATTATGGTTAGGTGGAAGACGGGCGACATTGCGAGCATGGCCGCATTCGAGAGCGTGTCAATAGATTCCGTGACGATAGAGGGCGATCCGCTTGCGAAGACATGGACTGTCAGCAGGGTAGGCAGAAGTCCTGCATCTGAATACTCTACCGAACTTGACATGACGACCGGGTTCGCTACGGACGATCCCGACATTCACGATGAGGATTCTCCGCCAACTGACGACGAAGGGAGCCGCGCCAAGTCGGTTCAGTTGCAAGTGGCTGGTGGCATGACGGCAGGCAAGCGCGTGTTTCGTATTTGGGCTATGATAGACAAAGTGGATTCCGTAGATGCTGAAGGGGAGTGAATAGACATTATGGGTTTTTTCGTGTTCGACGCAATCAAGTCTGCCCTTACGCCTCCGGGTACGGCGGCGCGAAATGCGGATACCGCTGCCAAGGCTGCACCACAGGCCATCGCTGGAAACCTGCTGAGTCAATATGCTCCAATCATGCAGAAGAACCTGGGACTTCTCAACTGGGCGCAACCCTACCAAGAGAGAGCCTATAAGGACCTGTTCGGTCTCACGACGCCGGAGGGCGTTTACAACAGGGCCGAGGGGATTCGCGGCAAGCTCATGGGCCAAGCGAGGGCCGCCGCGCCCGAACTACGGTCGAGGTTCGCCGGTACAGGCGGGATCGGGTTAGAGCAGGGCATGGAACTGCAAGGCTTCAATGAGGCGAACAGGCAGGCCAACGAATACTTGTCGTACCTGATGAGTCCAGAGGGTAGGGGTGAACTGTCGAGGATCGTGTTGCAACTTGCCAATTCGTTCCCAGGCATGGACGTATTCGGCGCGTTGAATCAGATCATCCAAGGACGAGATGCGCCGCCTGTCGGCGCAAGTCCGCTCGATGCGATTGCTAAAGTCGTGGGTGCAGTTAATCAAATGAAGGGGGCTTGACCATGCGTATCTCGATCCCCAGTATGTCCCAGATTGTGCCGCAAGACTTAGACCGATTGCGTGGACTCGCGCCGCCTACGCCAAGGGTTCAAGAGCCTCCTGCCCCTGCGCCCGTTATGCCTGATGATGCTGGTGCGCTTCAGGCATTACTCAGCGCGATTCAATCTGAGGGTGAGGTGAAGGAGCCTCTTCCTGTCGATCCTTCTCTGACTAAGAGGGAGACATTGGGGCCACTCATTGCGCTCGCCGCGCTGTCCGCGCTTGCCACTAACGACCCGAACCGCGCCAACGCTCCGGTGTCGTTTTTGGAGTCGTCGGCGGCCATGAAAGCGCAACGCGCCGAAGCCGAGACTATGAGGCGCATAGCCGCATCGAGACAGAAGGCGAGG
>JAUQXC010000639.1 GCA_030834825.1 Thermoflexales bacterium | reverse complement strand
ATCCACACCTTTGGGGCGATCCACTGACCCCTAGCGCGGCAAAACATCCGCGAAATCGACTGCAACGCGAGAAACGGGTCTCTCGATGAGCCCCGGAACAGGGAAAGCTCTCTACAAGATTGGTTTTTCGACAGTCTCGTTAGGCGTCCTCGCGGGACCGTTCGTAGCCTCGTAATACCTCTGTTCTGAGGAGAAGAATGATGGATCGTGAGTCCAAATACTTCACGCTGACCCTGGAGTCACTCAGGGCCATTGGAGGCTGGGCCGCGGATTGCGCTGAGAGAGCGCTGTCGGTGTATGAGACGCACGCTGGTTCGGATTCACGGCCCCGTGCAGCGATTGAGGGCATCCGGGAGTTCGTCGGTGGCGGTAAGCGTACGGCTCGGCTGCGTACCCTGGCCTTGGTGGCGCATGCCGCTGCACGTGAGGTCGGTGATCCTGCTGCGGCTGCCGCCGCCCGCGCCGCGGGCCTTGCGGCGGCGAGCGCGTACACGCATCCCTTGGCGGATGTCCAGCAGACAAAGCACATTGTCGGACCAGCAGCCTATGCCGTACTGGCGCTTGAGCTCGACCACGCCGGCGATCCAAGTGTCGGTAACGCAGAGGTCCGCTGGGCGATCGAGCACACCCCCGCGGAAGTGCGCGAGGTCTTGTTGCAGATGCCCGCTCGTCAAGCGGGCAAGACCAGGCTGGAGACACTCCTCTACGAGCTGGATGCGGGCATCCGCGCTGGGACTTCGCCGCGAGCCGCCTAAGACGGTTATCGATTGTGTCGGGATCTAGTAGGCCCCCGCCACTTTGTGGCGGGCATGACACGGGCTGATGAAATCCCTATCATTCGCCTTGCCGTACCCGGGCCCCAGTGGGGCCTGGCGGCACGCTCCCGGCGCTTTGCGCCGGATAGGGCCTGGGGGACGCCGAGGGCGTTGGGCAGTTCCAACACAAAAATTGTCAAACATTCCTGATGAGGTATTCGTCGATGGGTAGTCGACAACGACCAGTCGTTTCACAAGAAAATCTCGCTGCTTGGTGTACGGCTCGCTTTGAATTACCCCTAAACTCCATTATCTTCGAGTCCGGTTACTCTTCTGCTGTTGTAGGAATCGTCCTAGGCGACAATAGACGCGTGGTGGTAAAAGTCAGACCTTGGCATGAACGGCTAATCTCATGTTGGCGAGTGCATCGGCAGATGTGGGAAGCAGGTTTTCCTTGTCCAGAACCACTCGGTCCGCCAGAGAGACACGATAGCTTAGCCATCTCATTCGAAAACTACTTGCCAGGAGGTGAACACCTCTCCCGTGGTATAGATGCTGCGAAAGAGCTGGGGCGTGTCCTTGCCGAATTAGTAAAATTGGCTCCCCTAACCGACACTTTTCCTCACCTATATCCGCAATGGGGATTCCTACGCTGGGATGATCCAGGGGATACATGGCCGTCGGCTACGGACATTGCCGAAGACCTCAATATGCGACATGATCCTGCCTGGATCGAGCATGCTGCCAGATTGGCCCGTTCGATAATCCGAGGAAGCAGGCTACCAACAGTTATCGGACATGGAGATTGGTGGACTGACAATATCCGCTGGGATAAAGGGCATCTGCTCTCAGTGGATGACTGGGATTCAATCGTATGTCTCTCAGAACCAGCGATAGCAGGTGTGGCAGCTGCCTTGTTCGCCTTTGGGCAAGCTACAGTTATAGAGAGTGCAGCTTTTCTTGATGCTTATATTACTGCCTCGGGCAGGCGTTGGAAGACACTTGAGCATCAACTCGCATGGGCAGCAGGATTATGGGCGAGGCTGTTTGATGCTCGTAAAGCAACTATGCTTGGTGATTACGAATTTGCTATCCAACTCGAAGGCGAAGTGGAAGAGCGACTTGATCGTGCTGGAATGAAGAAGCGTTTATCAGGGCATAGTCTCACGTGAACAATTGAAATTGATAGTATTAAAGTGGCATGGTGCTCTGCCTGACCCGGCGTGCTGACGACCCCCTCCGCCTCGCCGGGCGCACCCCCCACGCTCCATAAGGGAGCGTGGGACAAGGTGTACCCGCCGCAACGCGGCGGCTGATGCTAATCGTTAGCCCGCCCTTTCACCAGACTTATGGCAGTTATAGGGAATGAGTGTTATGGACCTGACACCTAGACAAAATTCAGCACTCGGGAGCTATTTCTTTCCCAAATGCTTCATCGTCTCTAAAAGAGTATCATGGATATAGTTTAGCTCGCTCGACTCGGTGTTCCAAGTCGCATTGCCCTCAGCGCTCGTATTCTCCTCCCAGTTGATTTCTCCCTTATGCTGGTATAACCACCAAAGATTGTCCCAGGGGTCCACGAAGCGCGAAAAAATATCCCCGTAAATATCGGTCGGCTTGGTGACAATCCTGGCGCCCAGTGCCTCGGCGCGCTTAAGTGTTGCATCCACATCCTCAACGTAAATTTGTAATAGGCTTGGGGTAAACGGCCAGCCTGCCTTTGTATCAGCCACCATCACCGTTGAATCGCCTATCTTGAATTCCGAATGGAGCAGTAGCCCGTCGGTATCCAGCGTGTGCGCTTCTTGAACTTCTTTCGCCCCAAAAACCGTTTCGAGAAACCCAATGAGCTTTGTGGCGTCTTTCGTGATAATAAAAGGGTTGATGGTATGGTAGCCTTCCGGCATAGGTGTTGTCATTTGTATTTCTCCTTTTTTGTGATCAAGCGTTCTGAATGGAAGAATTCAACCTGAGCGAGTGAATTGTTGATTTCATCTTGACTCCATATTACAATACAATCAGGACAGTATTCGCCCTAATAGCGAGGAGGAGAAATGTACTCACCCACGACCCGGCTGCTGAGTGTGCTCGAGCTATTACAATCCCGCCAACAGATAAGTGGCGCGGAAATTGCCCGGCGTCTCGAGGTAGATCCACGCACCGTCCGGCGATATATGGTGATGCTCCAGGATATGGGCATTCCGGTCGAAGCCGAACGCGGGCCGCATGGCTTCTACCAATTGAAGCGCGGCCATCGAATCCCACCCTTGATGTTCACCGAAGCGGAAGCCATCGCACTGACCCTCGGTCTACTTGCCATCCGTGAGTTCCGCTTTCCGGTGCAAGTAGCTGCTTTGGAAAGCGCGTTGGCAAAGGCGGAACGGGTGATGCCCGAAAAACTCCTGAGCCAGGCCAGAGCCTTGCAGGAAACGATAACGTTTCATACTAACTTGCCGCCCGCTCGCGTCCAACATGATTCGGTGACGCTGCTCAGTTCGGCGGCCCAGCGGCGGCAGCAAGTCCTCATGCGCTACCGGTCTTGGGAAGGCGAAGAATCGGAACGCAAGCTCGACCCCTACGGCCTCGTGTTTAATGAAGGCTATTGGTACACCGCCGGTTACTGTCACCTACGCCGCGACGTGCGCACCTTCCGCTTAGATCGCATTATCACACTGGAACCACTGGACTATACCTTCGAACGCCCAGCAGACTTCGATGTATTGGGATATGTACTGACCTCGTTGTTTTCGCGGGAAGACACTGAGCAGGTTGAGGTTCTGATGCAGGTTACGCTGGAACAGGCTCGGCAGGTCGTTTCACCAGACATCGGAACGCTGGAGGAAACGGAGCAAGGTGTGATCTTTCGCCGCGCGGCGCTTCATTTAGAATGGGTGGCGTTTTTCCTTATGTGCCTGGATTTCCCGATCGTGGTTATACGCCCCGATGCCTTACGCGAGAAACTCAGACAGATGGCAACGAATGCGCTACAAATGACGAAAGATTAAGCTGAATTCTATAAGGGCAAAGGGTGCGGGCCAACACAACGTGCACTTGACTGGTGGGAGTCTGTGCGTGGTCAAGCGTTTTTCTGGCTTCAGTTTTATACTGCTCTCAAGTGTTACCTCATCCCGCCCGCCAGCAGGTAATGCCAGCCGTTGGGCGGCGCTTCGCAGTCTGCGGGTTTGCCGGTAACACATCTTATCATCTCGGTCTGCTGTTCGCCGTGCATCGCCAAGAGTTATCGCAAGATTTATTCACCTTGATCAAGTTGGGCCGAATCCTCTGCAAGCAAAGAATTTGAGAGTCTATGATGATATTCGCGCGGCCTGGTGGGAACAGGCGCACACCTTATTGGAGCGCGGGGCGTTGACGGAAGTTCAAAAAGATAAACTGGAGGCAGATTTGAATTGCTGCCTTGCGTTGGATCATTTCGATTTTGCAATGGAAGTACAGCGGCACAATGGATTATTAGTGATGGATGCGGTTGTGGAGGCGAATTAGGAGAATCCTACTCTGGTATTGAGCAGCTAATATCCGCTTGCACACCGACTTGGCTGGCTTCTGCCGGTTAATTTGAAATGTCGGCATCCCAAAGTTGGTTCTGATCTCCACAGGTGATCTCGTCTCGCCGCCAAGCAGGTGAAGCGGAGCGTTAGTCCCCAGGTACGATGCTGCTCACGACCTCGATTACCGTCATGGCAGCCGCGTACCTATTCATCAGCCTCTTCATCCTCTCAAGGTCGCTGTCTGGGTTGTCTTCGCTGCCGCCATGGCCCTATCGCTTATGCCTTCCACTTTGGGGCGTGGTATCATCCAGCGTGTGGCCGAAGTCTGCCTGTTTGGCGGGCTAGCCCTCTCTACTGGGTGGACCGGTGGGACGGTCTAGCACTGCCAGGCTCTTCACATCAGCGGGTGACATTCAGTCGCCAGTCACCCATTCAGGCGCATATGAACTTTTCCTTCATTCACATCACCGATCATCATCTGACTGAATCAGAAACGGCCTTACTTGACGGGTTCTCGCCCAACTATGCCTTTCGCAAGGTCATGCGGCACCTTGCGGCACAGATTGGCAACCAGGCCGATTTCATCATATCGACTGGCGATGTGGTCGAGCAGTCTTCTCCGGCCGCTTATGAGGCGTTCAAGCAGCTGTTGAACGTGCAGGCGACTTCCGCGCCAGCCCCAGGCCCGTTACTCATCTCACTGGAAGGGCTGCACCAGTTCCCGCTGTATCTACTGCCCGGCAATCATGATGACCGCAGCCACTTCTACCAATGTCTGTTTCCGAAAGGCCCTATGCTGCCTTTGATGAATGCCGCCTTTATTCACAAAGGCATTCAATTTATCTGCCTGGACTGGGGACCGCATTCAAAAGCCGTTGTTCACCAAGAAACGCTGAATTTTCTCGCCCGCTCGCTGGAAACCGATTTGCCCGCCATCCTCCTGATGCATCATCAGTTAGTGCCGATGGGAAGTCGCTGGCTTGATAGTTTCCTTGCAGACAATCTCGATCAGTTCTGGCAGATTGTCAGTGGACGGCAAGTGCTCGGGATATTATGCGGTCATGTGCACACCACTTACGAGAGGGTGATCGCGGGTATTCCGATTTTTGGTTTACGGTCCACCGCGTTTCCCTTCGTTTTACAAGATGAGCCACTTGCTTGCCTGCTGCCGCCGCATTACCGCTTGATCACGATTCAAAACAGTATCCTGACGACGCAGATTTTTGAGGTGCCTTTGTAAATCGAGTGCCCACGGTTTTCATCCCTACCTAGGCAGGGAAGGACCAGTCCCTGGCTGACCCCGCTTTTGGTCGTGACCCAACGGCGCGGGCACAATTAGCCTGTTTTCAGGTATTCTACGGCAATTCGCGCAGACGCAGGCCGCTTAACCTTAAGCCCGTACCAACTTACATCGCACTGCTTGTCTTGTCGATGTCTTACATTCGCAGTCGAAGAAGCGGGGCCAGTCCTGACCGGTCCCATCCTCTCTCTAATGAACCAATGGGCCGAAGTGAGAGTATATAGTACGTATACCAACTAGCTGCCCCTGATATCCGCTATAAACTGAACTTAAGCTAAGTGTGAGCGTGTCATGTCGCCAGTCATGGCTTTTCTTGCGCGCCGTTTGCTTTTCGTCCCGATCACGTTGCTCGTGATCACGGCTGTGCTTTACGCCATTGCTATGCTAGCGCCACCAGAACGGCGCGCCTTTTTATACCTGCCGCCCAAGACTGACCCATTTGAGGTGGTGCCTGAAGGCCCTTTGATCCAGGGTTTGATTGAGAAGCATCATTTGCGCGATCCATTTCCCGTTCAATATCTGGACTGGCTCGGCAGATTGCTGCAAGGCGATTGGGGTTGGAGCGTTGGCGCCAAGCAGCCGGTGTTGCCTTACCTGCTGGCTCGCACCCCCGTTACGATGGAGCTGCTGCTCTACTCGACTTTGCTCTTCATTCCCGTAGGGTTGCTAACGGGGGTGTTGGCCGCTGCTCGCCGCGGGCGTCGCCTCGATCACGGTATGCAGCTGGTGGCCTTCGTCGGAACCTCCATTCCGGTGTTTGTCATGGCCATCATCATGCTATCCTTATTCTACGTCGGGCTTCAGTGGTTTCCATTGGATCGGATCAGCGACGCGACCAAAGCTGACATGCGCCAAATGAATTTTCAATACCATACCGGTTTACTGACCATTGACGGCTTGTTCAATGGCCGACCGGATATCACGCTGGAAGCATTGCACCATCTGGCGCTGCCCGCATTAGTGCTGGCTGTGGCGCAATGGGCGACGTTGAGCCGTATTACCCGCACCTCTGTGCTTGAAGAGATCGATCGGGACTATATTACGGTCGCGCATGCCAAGGGCCTGAAAGGTCGCCAGGTCGTGTGGGGCCACGCGACACGCAACGCGCTGGTGCCGATTTTAACCGTCAGTGCTCTCTCGGCCGCGGCGCTAGTCTCTAACCTCTACCTGGTTGAAGTCCTCTTTAACTTACATGGCGTGTCCGACATCTTTCTGCTCACGACAGCCCAGGCGTCATCAACATTCCGCACCTTTGATCCAGCCCCGGCGTTGGGATTCGCCATCTACACTGTCGTGCTGGTCCTGTCCATCATGCTGGCGCTGGATGTCCTGCAAGCCCTGGTCGATCCACGCCTGCGCGAAAGGTTGAAAGATCAATGAGCTGGCTAAGGCAGACGCGCATCACGTTAAGGCGCTTGCTGTCGCGCCGTCAAAGCTGGTTTGCGCTCTCGATCATCAGTCTCTTTGCCGTGATGGCGCTGAGCGCGCCTGTGCTCTCACCCCCGGCGGAGAATACGGGCCTGCTGGTCGGCCTCAAAAGTGTCGGGCGGGCGTCGCGCGGAGTGCCACAGCCGCCCAGTGACAAGGCGCGTCTGGGCACGACTTCCGAGCAGTATGACGTTTTTCACTCACTGTTGTGGGGCGCGCGCAATGCGTTGCGCCTGGGGCTGAGTGTGGCGATCGTGTCCGCCGTCATCGGTACGCTAGTCGGCGCCATCAGCGGTTACATCGGCGGTACGGTAAACAGTGTTGCCATGCGTGTTACCGACGCGTTTCTCGCGTTTCCCGCGGTGCTCGGCGTGCTGGTCTTCAGCCGTTTGTTTACCAACGTCGGGGTCGATTTGATGGTGCCGCCGACGCCCATTCCCAGCATCTTGTCCGATATAGGCTTAAATACGATCCTGGTCACCTTGATGGCCTTCATGTGGATGCCTTACGCGCGCTTAGTCAATGCCAACATGCAGCAAATCAAGGATTCCGATTATGTGATCGCCGCGCGCGCGGTCGGCGTGCCACCCCGGCGTATCCTGTTCCGGCACGTGTTGCCCAATGCCCTCCCGCCCCTGATCGTGTTGATGGCGCGCGACATCGGCGGCGTCGTCATTCTCGACGCGGCTTTCTCATTTCTCAAGCTGGACGGCATGGT
>JAUQXC010000638.1 GCA_030834825.1 Thermoflexales bacterium | reverse complement strand
GAATCGTCTGGTAAAGCAATTGTTGAATATCAATCTTCTATGGCTCATCCTGGGCTGCGTTTTTCTGCTCTTTATGGGCGGCAAATGGAACATTCTGATCGCTACCTGGCTTGGTTCGATCTTTTTTGTGCGCTATTTCAGGACACAGCGCAGCGGGTTGGGCATCCTGCTGGCAGTGCCCTTCATCCTGGCCGCCTCTTATATCTTTTTTCTAGGGCTGGCCGTGCAGGTGACCCTGGAGTTTCAGATACTCATCGCGGTGAGCTATAGCTTATATGTGATGATCCCCTGCCTGGTCGACCGGGCCTTGTATCGAAGAATAAACAGCCCGTTGTTATCCACACTGGTGTATCCCAGCACCTTGATCGTCGTTCAGTTCCTGCTGTCCTACAGCGAAGAGCTGGGCACCGTTCTGAATTGGACCGGTTCCTTGTTCTCGATGCAGCCCTTCATCTTGCTCGTTTCGATCACGGGCGTCTGGGGACCGTCGTTCCTGGTGGGCTGGTTGGCATCGATCGTGAATACGCTGTGGGCCGATGGCTTTGAGCTGCGGCAGGTCAAAGTGCCGGTGATCCTCTTTGGCGGTGTCTTTGTCGCCGTCATGTTATGGGGTGGCCTGCAGATGGTCTTCTTTGCGCCGGGTCCCGGCACCGTCAAGGTCGGATCGGTGGTGGTGGGTCTGCCAGAGGATAACTTGTTCTATACGTATCTTGATCTGCCGGAGGATGCTCAACTCGAACAGCGCGAGCAGTATCGCCGCTGGTCACTGAAGGTACAGGACGAGCTGTTGGCGACCTCGGAGCAGATCGTGCCGTCGGGGATCAAGATCCTGACCTGGGCGAGCGGCAATGCCGTGGTGTTTGCAGAAGACGAGGCGCCGCTGATTCAGCGTCTGCAGAACTTTGCCCGGGAACATCAGATTTACTTTTTCCCCAGCCTGTTGGTGCTGGGCGAATATGAAGGAGCCGATCGCAATCGGGTGCTGGCGATCCAACCCGATGGACAGATCGCCTATACCCATTTCAAAGGCCGAAACCCGAACGCCGGGTTTTATCAGGGCAACCTGATCGACGTCATCGATACGCCCTATGGCAGGATTGCTTCCCCGATTTGCTACGAAATGGAATTCCATCGTTTCATTCGTCAGGTGGGCGAGAAGAACGTGGACATCCTCCTGGTGCCGGGTGATGAGCCGTCGCCGGAGAATGCCATCGTGCATACGGAACTATCCATGCTGCGCTGCCTGGAGAACGGTTGCTCCATGCTGCGCACTACCCTGGAGGGTCTGACACTGGGCATGGACTATCAAGGGCGCGTGCTCTCGCGAATGAACTATTACCTGACGCAGGAGAACCGTGTCATCGTCACTGAACTGCCTGTCAAAGGCGTACAGACCTTTTACTCGCGCTGGGGAGATTGGTTTGCGTATGGGTGCGCCATCGTCTTGGTTCTGCTGACGATGCAGGGCATTGGGTTCGCGCTGAAGAGCCGTGGTACGAGACAGAGTTGACCGGCTGCGGTTAGCATGTTTGGCCGATGGCACATGCGAAGTAGGCGGACACGGCCTCTCAAGTGAGAGGCCGTGACACGTGAGATCGGGTGACAAATCCGATCGGGGGGCAACCAGCTCTAGCGTTTAAGGTAGCTCCTGGTAGGGGACATAGCCGCTCTGCTCAACCGTCCGTTGCCCGTCGTTCCGGTATTCGCCTTTGGAGGCCAGCCAATCGCGCAAGCGTATGGTGGCGCTGTCTGCCGGCGTGCCGGCCCGCACGACGACATAGACTTCGGACACCAGCGGATAAGTACGTTCGGCTATGGTCACTTGAGTGGGCCGGACGCCTTCAACGGCCAGCACCTTGATGTTTTCGTAGCGCGGGGCAATGTTCCGCTCGTAGTAATAGACCGTATAGGCGATCCCGCTGACATCCCCCTGCGGCCACGCTTTGCGCGTGTCGCCCATCGGAAATTTGGTGGGGTTGTCATTCAGCGCGTTAAAAGGCCCGGCCATCGTATAAGCAATCAAATCATCCGCCTTCACGAAGGGCAGATCGTGCATGACCAACGCTTCCATCAATTCCTGGCTGCCTGAGTTTTCTTCGCGTTGATACGGCGTGATGGGCAGATCCAGCCCGCCCACTTGCGACCAATTCGTGAGCTGGCCGGAATAGATGTCACGGATCTGCTGCAGGCTCAAGGAATCGACGGGATTATCGGCGTGGGTCAGAAAGACAAAGGCATCCAACGCGATGACCGTCGTTTCCAGTTCCACTTTCTTTTCCTGGGCGACCTGCACTTCATCGGCCGAGGGCAGCCGCGCTTCCAAAATGAGATCGGCCTCGCCGTTGATGAGGTTGAGATGGGCTGTATGGGTGCCCGTGTGATCGGTGATGGGTAAGGCCGAACGATCGAGGCCGTGCCAGTCGCCGTTCTCCATGATCATGAGCGGTGTCAATTCTGCCGCAGCGTTTGACTCCGATCTTTTCAGCCAGGGACAGTACAGCTCGTAGAGGGTACATAGGATCTGGACCTGCAATGGCTCGGTGGAAGTTGAGCCGTCGATGCGCGGATAGGCCTGCCGATCCAGATTCAGCGCCTGCGCATAATCCTCCCGTATTTGCGGGCGAGCGGATAGTGGTGTTGGGATATGCTCAGAAGTTGAAGCAGGAACAGGCGTCGGAGTAGGTAGAAGTGTGGAGGTCGGCCTTGCCGTAGAAGTGGGTAAAGGCGTTGAGAGCGGGGCAGGCACGGTTGAGCAAGCCGCCAAGAGCGCGAGACTGAGACACATCAGACTCTTCCAAATGATAGGCTTA
>JAUQXC010000637.1 GCA_030834825.1 Thermoflexales bacterium | reverse complement strand
ATTGTTCGCTGGCCTCGCATTGATGCGCGATCTCGGTGCGAACGTCGATCAGGTCATTGCTTCGGGCGGTGGAACTAAACATCCACTGTGGCTGCAATTGCAGGCCGATGTGTTCGGCGTGCCGGTGCGGACGGCGCAAACACCGGAGGCGGCAGCGTTCGGCGCGGCGTTATTAGCCGGAGTGGGCGCGGGTGTGTTTGAAGATATCCCGCAGGCGTGCGAACGTTGCGTGAAATGGAGCGCAGAAATCTATCGCCCTCGTGCCGAGCTGCTGGTGGTGTATCGAGAGCGGATGAAACGGTGGCGAAGCGTGATCGATCGCTAGGGTGGGTTATACCCTTCTCCAGCCGCGCCAGTTATTCCTTAACAAATTCACGCCCTGAACGATAAAGACATGCGCGAAGCCCCCGGCAATGGAGAGCAGCGTGATCGGGATGAGATAGCCGAGGAGTTCAGCCGGAAGGGTGAGGTTGCCAGTGTTCCACCTGATGGTGAAATCTTCGCGAATGAGATCGAAGAAAGAGCGAAACGCTTGAGGTTCATTAAACAGGTGCAGGACCTGCAGCAACACCCAGCCGGCCACGCCCACACCCAGCGCCAACAGGCCTAGCCCGATCCATAGCTTCAAGTCTGGCAGTCCGCCTGCCGCCATTCCCGGTTTATCAGGTTCTTCAATCATCCTTGTGTGCTCCTGGGTGATGTCTGGTCCACCTTGAAAACGGAGTATAGCCCAACTTCAAGTAGAGTCAAATTTGAATTGGGTCTTCGACTCTATCCCCCACGGTCAAAAAAGTCACGGCTTCTTAGCCGGCGGATCACTGATCAACCACGTACAGTGCTGGCGCACTTGCATCGAAAGTAGATCGTGTGATGGCCGGGAACGTTGCCGGAGGAGATGCTTAATCGCCCGTGCATCTCAGCGCATTGAATCAGGGAATCGGCGCGCGACCCTTACTGCTTGTAAGAATCTGAGCAGAGCCAATTATTGATCCATTCATCAAATGTCAGGTTTTCAGGCCTCAATTCGCATTGTTGGCCATCAAAATAATACATGGGATAATCTGGTTTAGAGCAGTCAATGCAAGAGAATTGCCAACAACCATGATCTGAAATTAGTAATAGCTTATCGAACCAACCCCAATTTCCTGGCTTAACCTCCGGATCAATGAAAAGCGTAGACTTACCCTGCGAAAAGAAATTAAAATCTAATTCCGGTATTTGTTCATCTGTTCCCCTATAACAAAAGTACCAATCCGTGAGGATACCTCCCTTGGTTCGGTCAATCTCATCTGGGGGCATCGGTATGGGATCAGCGTATCCTCCCTCCAGTCCATAAATTCCATATCCAGGACCGAAACCGCCATTGGCAACTTGTGTATAAAGTTGTGAAAGTAGAGTGGGGAGTTTGAACCCCAGTTCTTTTTCAGTTGCTTCAACAACCGACAAAGTGGCAGGAGAAAATAAACCTCTTCGCCTTGGCGAATACTGATTCATTGTCGTAGTTCGTTTGGGATCTTGAATTCGTGTGCGGATCTGCTCAAGTAGTGATGGCATAATCTAGACCCGTGGTCGTAATATCAGTTTGGAAGCAGTCCAACTAGGAGATAGCGAAAGAGCTTTGTCGTATAACACGCCTATTCGGATTTCATCCGACGTGCGGATGATAGCATATGTCCGACAAGGGAACAAACCACCGATGTGTGATGTGGCCTTAAAAGCTTCGCGCAGCGCCTCCGCCACCTTTTCTTCGCAGGCGCAAGACATGGTAGAATCCCCATGAATTAGAACCGGACTTGCAGGCGGTTCGCCTGCGAACTAATCCACCATGACGACGTCGACCTCTTTCCAACCTCCAACGTCCAACCTCCAACGTCCAGCGCTGCTGCTGGGTATTGCTATCGTCAGTGCCTTGATCTACTGGTTTGGTCTGACGCAACCGTATCAGTTGTTTGATCTGATTCAACAGCCGCTGCTCGATCTGCGCAAGCTCACTGAAGGCTATCCCGAAAAATTGTGGCCGCTGGTCATCGAGTTCGCGGCGTTGTTCGCGCTGTATCTGGCTGCGTGGCAGATCGTACGGCGTATTTCCACGCGGGCGGCCTGGTTCGTCGTCATCGGCGGCGCAATTGTCTTTGGTTTCATTTTGCTCTTCATGTATCCTTACGATGCCGCCGATTTGTTTGACTACATCGTGTATGGCCGCATCATCAATGTGTACCAGGCCAATCCGTTTCGCGAAGTCGCCGCGCAATTTCCCAACGACCCGTTCTTACCCTACGTGGGCTGGCGCAATGCCGTCGCGGCCTATGGACCGGGTTGGATCGTCACCACGGCGTTCGGTGGGCGACTGGCGGGTGATGGTGTGTTGGCGAACGTCATCGTCTTCAAAGCGATCTTGATCGCCTTTTTGGCAGGCTGCGCCGGCTTGATCGCCGCGATCCTGCGCCGGCTTGCATCCGGCAAAGTTCTGCCCGGCGTCCTCTTGTTTCTGTGGAATCCGGTGGTGCTCTACGAAACGATCGGGCAGGGGCACAACGACGTGGCGATGTTGTTCTGGATGCTGCTGGCCGTGTGGCTGCTGCTGAAGAAACGCTATACGCTGACGATGGTGGCCCTGCTGATCGGGGCGTTGTTCAAATATATTCCCGTGTTGTTCGTTCCGGCGGCGCTGGCCATCGCGCTGCGCGATCTGGGCAACACCCGAGCGCGCCTGCGCTACCTGGGCGTGACGGCG
>JAUQXC010000636.1 GCA_030834825.1 Thermoflexales bacterium | reverse complement strand
TCTGGTAGTAGCTGCTGTTGACGTCCCCACTGCTCACCGGCGTGGGATTGAGCTTGGTGGAAGTTCCACCCCCGATCGGCACACTGAACAGCTCGAAGACTTCGTTGGTTTGCCCATCGGCCACATACACCACGCGCACGCTGTCCGGATCGATCTTGAAGGTGTCTACGTTGCCGCCGCTGACGAGCGCGCCATTTAGCTTGATCGCCGCGCCGCCGCCGATGGGCACACTGTAGAGCTCCACGCGATTGTCCACTTCCTGATCGGCCGTGTAGATCACGCGCTGCCCATCGGGCGTAATGCCGAAACGGCGCACATCACCCTCATTGAGCAGCGGCGGATTGAGTTTACTGGGCAGACTGCCGGTGATCGGCACGCTGTAGAGTTCGTCCCGATCATCCACGTCAAGGTCGGCCAGGAAAACCACATAGCGCGAGTCTGGACTGATTTGATAAGAGTCAATATCCGTGTAATCAGGCAGCAGGCCCGTTAGGCTGCGCCAGCCCGCACGGGTGGGTGCGGCCACAAACAGGCTCAACAGGAACAAAACGAGGATCAACGCAAGACGGCTGGTAATGTGACGCGACATGTCGCCCTCCCTGGCTATTACGGTTCATGCTCAATCTGCAAGATTCAAACAACGTGGCGCTGTTCAAACTTGGCGAGAACGTTCCTTCAGCCTCAACGAACGGACACCCCCGTGTCCGTTTATTCGTTCTCCCTAAGAGCGGTTTCTAGGTTGATTTAAGGTACTTCTTGCTCTTGGCGGACACTCGCCCCGCCGTACCCCAGCCTACGGCTGGGCGGCGCACTAGGTGAGCGCGCCTCCGCCGCATTGCGGCGGGCAAGGCGTGCACCCACTGCGTGCAGTCCCACGGGGAGGCTACGCACTGCGGTGTGGCACATCTGCCATGTGAGCCGCTGGATGTACCCATCCAGCGGGAGCGAAACCGTAAACCAAAGTGGAATTCACGCTAAAGTTGATTATACCCAGCGCCTGTAACAACAACGCCATAGCCCTGCCACCCGGCAAGACTATGGCAGATGCCAGATCGTATTCGTTTGGTGCGGCGCAGATCAAATAGTGGGCTTTAGTGTCGACCTGGGGATCATTTCAACTCTGGTGATTTCAGAGGCAGGAACTTCCATACGATTAAAACGAGGCCGACGATGATCAACAGCGCGGCCAAGCCAAAGCCCATCACCGCATAACGCTCGGTGGTCTCGGCGGGCGGATAGGAACGGCTGTGATCCGGCTGGCTGATCAGATACTGAATCTGCATACGGCGTGAATCGTCCAGGCGATCCCAATCGGAACAGGGAATGCTGATCGTTCCTTTGCGCAGCGCGGCGTAAGCCATGAACTGATAGTCCGCCTGGCAGCGATCGGGAACGCCCTCACTGCCGCGTTCTTTGTTCAAATCGGTCACAGTGGCGCTGACGATGCGCCCCTCGGCACGATAGGCTAAATCTTCGTGCGTGAAGAAATACGTCACTGCGCTCAACACCAGTGCCAACCCGAAGAGCGTAATGGCGGCCGGAATGGTGTTGGGCCGGCGCTGTGGACCGGCGCGAACCGAGCGGTTCTTGGTTTTGGGCGGGGCGCTCTCTGCGAGATTCCATTTGCTGGCTGAGACGGCGGCTTCGCCTTGTAGTGTGTCCAGCGCGGCGCGGGCCAGGGAGTTCTTGGGATTGTATTTCAACGCCTCTTGCAAGCACTCTTCACGCAGATCGTCTGTGGCGACGACTTTGGACATCCAGAACCAGGCCTGAGCATCTTTGGGTTTCGCTTTGAGCCTTTCCAGCAACAAAGCATGCGCCCGATCGAGGTCGCCCGTTTCGATGAGCTGAATAGCCTGTTTGACTTTATCTGCCATGTGCTGGCCCCTGTGTGATCCTGGTTGAACTGCAAGGCAGCGGTAATGAGAGGCTGCTGGAAGGTAGCGCTTTCCCGGATCGAGATTCGTGTGTTCCACCTTGATGTGCTTCCGTACCAGATTGTACCCCAAGGCCTTGGCTTATTCCAAATCAGAGGGGTGCTTGTCACATCGCCCTTCTACGCCTATACTGGCGGCAAACTTCCTGAGTAGACCATGCCTCAAGTAGCTAGCGGTGACATCACACTGCATTACACCACGCACGGCCACGGCGATCCGCTGCTGTTGATCCACGGCGGCTGGGGACTGGGCATCAACGGCTTTCACTTTCAAGCAAAGATGCTGGCCTCTGACTTTCGGCTCATCACGCCCGATCGCCGAGGTTACGGTCAGTCAACACCGGTCTCTGGTTTCAACGCGGATTTTCATTGGCAGCACGCCGAGGACATGTTGAAATTCCTCGATGCGCTGCCACTCGCTGACGTGCGGGTGTGGGGCCACAGCGATGGCGCCATCATCGGCGCGATCATGGCGATCCTCGCACCCCGGCGTGTGCGCGCGCTTGTCTTCGAAGGCGGACATCTCTACAATCGCAAAACGGAATCCCTGTTACAGATGCAGCAGGTGTACGCCGATCCCAATTCGCTGCCGGAGGCGGCGCGTGTGAAGTTGGCGCACTATCATGGCGACGATGACTGGCCGCAGGTCATTCGTAACTGGGCGGGCGCGTGGATCGAATTGTATCAGCGTGACGGGGATCTGTATCACGATCGATTGGCCGAGATCCGCTGCCCGGTTTTGATCGTGCATGGTGCGCACGATGAACACACGCCGGTCTCGGAAATGGAAGAACTCGCCCGGCGTATCCCTCAGGCTCGCTTGGTGATCTATCCCGACGGCGGCCACTCGCTGCACGATCAGCGCGAGACGCGCGCCGCGTGTACGCAGTTGGTGCAAGAATTCTTCAGCGCTGCGTAAAGACGAGTACGAGACTCGCCTCTATAAATCTCGCGCGTAGACGCGATGGGTTTTGTATAACTTGCCGCCCAGGTTCACCAGATCGTGGCGCATCTGCACGGCGGTATCGGCCACCTGCGTGAGATCGGCGTGCTTGAAACCGAAGTCCTTGACGGTCTTTTCCATTTCGGTATACAGCAGTGCATTGCCGCCGCGCCCCTGAAACTCGGGCAAAATCCCGGCCCCGTTCAGCGCCGCCCACTTTGTGCGGCGCAGCTCCCGCAGAATGTGCAGTAGGCCAAACGGAAACAAGCGCCCCCCGGCCCGTTGCAGTCCTGCCGACACATCGTGGAACCCGAAGAGGAACCCCACGACCTGATCGTTGTGCAGGATGATCTTGATCAATTTCGGATCGGCGATGACGAGGAGATTGTCGAGAACAAACTTGATCTCGCGCTCTGTGACGGGATAGTATTCCCAGTTGTTGACGAAGGCTGCGTTGTAGGCCTGGCCGATGCGATCGACCCAGGCCTTCAGTTCCTTCTTATTCTTGAAGCGTTTTACTTGCAGCGTCCCGCGTTTCTGCACGCGCTCGGCAATGCTGTGCACCCGATCGGCCAGCGTGAAGGCCTCAGCGCTGAGGTAGCACGAAATGAAATCGACTTCTTTGTGGAAGCCCAGATTCTCAATCAGGCGCGGGTAATAGGCATAATTGTAGTTCATCATCGTCATCATCTGGCGATGTTCGAATCCCTCGACAAGCAGCCCATAGCCATCCAGCGCGCCGAACCCTTTGGGGCCGACCAGGGTCTTCAAGCCGCGCGCCCGCGCCCAGGCAAAGACCTGTTCAAACAACGCATTGGCTGCCGCTTGATCCTCTTCGCACTCGAAGAGATAGAACTGGGCCTGCTGCGTGTGGTGATAGGCGTTGAAGCGAGTGTTGACCAGCGCCGCGATGCGGCCCACGTCGCGGCCGTCGCGCCCGGCGATAAAGAAGTCGGCGTCCGAGTGTTCGTAGAAGGGGTGCTTCTGTTTGTTCAGCATCAATTCCACATCCATCCGCAGTGGGGGGACCCACTGCGGATGGCGTTTGTACAAGCGATAGGGAAGGTCAATGAAACGGCGGCGGTGCTGCTTGTCTTGAAGGTTGACCTGCTCGACGGTTAGCATAGGTTCCTGTTCACGCTGTGAGGATACTGGTTTATAACGCGATTCTTCAAAATGCGCTACTGCTTTCGTTTACGACCCTGCTCCTGCTGGATGGTTACATCCAGCAGGACAAACGACGGATGTGCCATCCGTCGAGAGCGGGTAGTGCCGTAAATCAACCTG
>JAUQXC010000635.1 GCA_030834825.1 Thermoflexales bacterium | reverse complement strand
CTTTCACAGCGCCTCGCCGACGGCGGTCAGCTCGATGCTGTCATCGGTCGTGGTGAAGATCGGCGTTTACGGTCTGCTGCGCATGACGACGTTGCTCTTTGTCGATCAGGCCGGGCCGCTGCGCGGACTGCTGGTGGTGCTGGGGCTCAGCGGTATCCTCTTCGGTGGTCTGGCGGCCATTGGCACGCAGCACGCCAAGCGCATGCTGGCTTATTCGACTTTGGGGCAGCTGGGCTTTATTCTGGTGGCTATCGGCTGGGGCACACCGCTGTCGCTGCTGGCGGCGGTCGTGTTTGCCTTCAATCATGCGCTGCTCAAATCGGCCATGCTGATGCTGGCCGGCAACATGGCCAGCCGCGCGCCGATCAAGACGGCGGCGTTCAACGTCATCGGCGGTCTGGGCAAGATGCAGCCCCAGGCCGGCGCGTTGTTTCTGCTGGGAGGCATGGGGCTGGCCGGTCTACCACCGATGAACGGTTTCTTGAGTAAATGGTTGCTGTTTAACAGCGGCCTTGACGCGCAGGAATTCGGATCATTAGCGTTGGTGGCCGCGGGCAGTGTCTTCACCTTGATCTACATCGTGCGGGCCTTTCAGAAGATCTGGTGGGAACCGCCGGCCGAGGGCGTGAAAGCGAAGTCTTATGGCGATCGCCTGCTCGCGCCCGCTTTGTTGATCGGATTGAGTCTGTTTCTGGGTTTATGGGGTGAGCCGTTATTGAAATTAGCGCAAGCAGTCGTCGACTGGATGGGTATGCCCGCCGCGTACATTCAAGCCGTGTTGGGAGTTTGACATGCGTTATTTATGGGTGATGATCAGCCTGTTGCCGGTGTACCTGGCTTTGACGGCCAACCTGGAAGTGAGCAACCTCATCGTGGGTGCGTTGCTCACGCTGTTCGTCGCGGTCCTGTTGCCGCCGATGCAAAGATCCATCAATGTCGCGCGCTTGCCCGGCGCGTTGCTGGCCTTGCTGCAGTACATTATCGTGCTGATGATCGAACTGATCCGCAGCGGTCTGCAAGTGGCGCGTATCGTGTTGTCCCCCTCGCTGCCCATCCGGCCCGGCATCATCGCCATTCCGTCGGGCACCAACTCGGAATTGGCGACGGCGCTCAGCGCACACGCCATCAGCGTGACGCCGGGCGAGCTGGTGGTGGAGATCGACGACCAGGGTGTGATGTACACGCACTGTCTCGACGCCAGCCAGCCTGAAGAAGCGCGGTTGTTTGCGCAGCGGCAGCGTCACGATCTCTTGCGCAGGATTATCCAATGAGCGCCGTGTTGGACCTGGTTTTATATCTCGCGTTGGCCATTCACCTCGGCTTGCTGGCCGTGTGCGTCTGGCGTGTGTGGCGGGGTGAGAATGTGATCGATCGGCTGCTGGGCGCCGATGTGTTTGCCACGCTGGTAATGGCGGTGTTGGTGCTGGTCGCCCTGTTGACGCTGAATAGCCTGTATATCGACGTGGCACTGGCGCTGGCCGCGCTGGGCTTCATCGGCACCATCGCGCTGGCAAAGTACATCGCCGATCAACAGATATTTTGAGGTAGACAAATATGCAACCGATTCTCGAATTGATCGCCATCCTGGCCGTCATTGGTGGTACGGCGTTTTCGATTACGGGCGTGTTGGGGTTGGTACGCCTGCCCGATGTCTATACGCGCCTGCACGCTACCGGCAAGGTAGGCGTATTTGGCGTAGTCTTGCTGCTGATCGCGGCACTGCTGCTCACTCCCCTAGGCCTGGGCAAAGGTCTGGTGCTAATCGTCCTGTTGCTGATCGGCGGGCCGGTGACGGCGCATGCGTTGGCCTCGGCTGCTTATCGGATCCGGATCCCGCTCAAGCACGCGCTGCGCGATGACCTGGCCGAGACCAGCGAGCCGGAACCGTGAATTTTTTTCGTTGTCAATTGACTGCGGCACAGGTATGATTGAAGTAGCTACGGCAAAGTCGATCCATTGCAGGTCAAGGGAGCATCCAGGATGAAAGTCAACTTCTACGCCACCTATCGCCCCATCGTCGGGGGCAAAACGATTGACTTCGACGTCGACCACGGCCTTACCGTGCACCAGCTGGTCGAGGCGATTATCGCGCGCTTTCCGGCCATGCGGCGCGAGATGCTGGACGAGCACGGCCAGATTTATTCGCACGTCCATATCTTCGTCAATGGCCGCGACGCCTGTTATCTGGATCACGGGATGGAGACCGTGATTCAAGCGGAGGACACCCTCAACATCTTCCCGCCGGTGGGGGGTGGCTGAGATGCAGACGATTGTGCGCGAGATGCGCGGGATACCCTTGTGGCTGCTGCGTGAGTATTTGCAAGAAATGGGCGGTACCGCGGTGAATGAGCATTTCGTGCAAGCGGCAGGGTGGAGTGTGCGCTTAACCCGGATGGAGCCGTTTCGATTGGGATCGCTGGAAGTTGGCCAGACCCGGTTAGAGATGGAAGTGGAAGATCAACTGGTCGACGGGTTGTTGGAAGAACTTTCGAAGAAGACGCTGCGCGCCGGGGCTTAGCGGACTCGATCGGGTGGCAGGTAAACCGGGCGTGATTGCTATCATCACGCCCGGTTGGTTTTGAAGCGCCGTTGTTACGCCCAGGTGTTTGATCTCAGCTTCAGACGATATCCAGTTCCTTGAGCTTGGCTTCTGGAACCACGCCGTTGTTCCAGCCGCGCGCCTTGTTGTACTCGTCGAGCATCTCATTCAATTCACAGACATGACCCTTAGAGCCGGGCATGGTCGAGGCTTCTTCGGTGAAGCGCTTGGGCAGGGTATCGCTGCCTTCGCCAAAGCCCGCTAGATTGTTGTAATGGCGCTCCAGGTTATAGATGCGCTCGCCGGTCTTTAGCACATCGGCCGTGGTGAAGGGTACGCCTGTCATGGCCGAATACTGTTGCGCATATTCATCAGTGCCCATCGCAAAAGCACTGAACTTGCACAGGTCCATGCTGTCCGAGAAAGCGTGGATGTCTTGGAAGACTTTTACCAGTTCGCCCTTGCCCTTCCACGCCAGCGGATCGACCTTGAGTGAACCAAACGGCATGACGTTCAATTCGGCCGCGGCCACGTAGGCGCGCAGGTGGCAGGCGCCACGATTGCTGGTCGCATAACCCAAGCCCATGCCCTTCATCCCGCGCGGATCATAGGCCGGGATGCCCTGGCCCTTGGCCGTCATGGCGACTTCAGGATGGCCAAAGTGTTGGGCGGTGGCATTGGCGCCGTCGGCCATGGTATTCCCCAGGCCTTCGCGGAAGGCGATCTTGCGCACAGCCTCGGTCATCCCATAGATGTCGCCCCACTTCAGGGCGCCATCACCATTGGTCCAGCCTTTCTCCGTGGCCTCCATCCAAACGGACAGGGGATGACCGATTTCGATTGCATCCAGGCCAAAGTCATTGCACAGGTCGATCATCTTGGCCACGGTGTTCACGTCGTTGTTGCCCACGTTCGCGCCCACCGACCAGGCCGGCTCGTACTCTACGCTCTCCATGTGCAGACCCTTCCAGGGACCTTCCTTGACTTCCACTTCCTTCTTGCAGGCCACCGGGCAGGCGTGGCAGGTGGGATCATTAACGAGGATGTGCTCTTTGACGTACTCGCCACTGACCTTCTCGCCATCTTCGCCAAAGGAGGTCAGCATGCTGTTCTTCGTGGGCAGTGCTCCCATGTTGTTGGTGATGTTTGTCAGCACGTTGGTGCCATAGACCGAGAGGCCGCCCTTGCGCGGGCTGGTGATGTTCTCTTCGGCCATGATGACCTTCAGCGCGCGCTCATGCGCGGGCTTCCAGGCATCGCGATTGGCCGCTTTCACGATCTTCTTCTCGGACTTGATGACCACCGCCTTCAGCAGCTTGCTGCCACCCACACAACCTGTGCCGCCGCGCCCGCTGGCCCGATCGTTTTCATTGATCCAGCAAGCGAACTTCACCAGATTCTCGCCGCCCGGGCCGATGGCGATGACGGTCAAATCTTTCTCGCCGTACTTCTCTTTGAAGTATTTGATGGTGTCATGCACGCCCTTGCCCCAGACATCTGAGGCATCGAGCAGCTCGACGACCCCATCGTGCACATACGCATACGTCGGCTTGGCGGCCTTACCCTTGAAGATCAGGCCGTCGAAGCCTGCCCAGCGCAAGCGGGCGGCCGACCAGCCGCCGTGATGGGAATCGGTGACCGTGCCGGTGAGCGGCGACTTGGTGACAATTGCCATGCGTCCGCTCATATTGGCTTCACTGCCGGTGAGGGGACCGTTCATGAAGCACAAAATGTTCTCGGGGGAAAGCGGCTCAACTTGAGGCCCGTTCTCAAACACGTACTTCACGCCGACGCCGCGCGCGCCGATGTACTTCAGTTTCCACTCTTCGGGAATGACTTCATACGTCACCTTTCCCGTCGTCAGATCAATACGACCAACCTTATCCGCATATCCGCCAAGTGCCATGTTATCCTCCGTCAAGAGATAGTGGGTCTTTAACTGTGAATTGCCGGGTGTGAAAATCGGATTTCGCTTCGCGTGTTTAGTCGCCTCCCTGGTCTCGTGCCTGGAATGAGACGAGAATTGCGCTTCGTGAAACGATTAAAAAGATAATGAATGCATGAGGAGCTCATCTATACTAGCACAACCTAAAGTGCAAAGTCAATAAGTTTGCGATTAAAAAGCACTTGTTTTTTAGGTGATTAATGTCACAGGCGTTATGCGTGCTGAAGATAACGCTCGATCGCTTTTACCAAGTTTGACGCACTTGGTTGAGCAGAGTATGATCACTCTATGATCCAGTCAACGTCAACCGTCAGCGCCATCGTCTTGGCCGGCGGACAGAGCCGCCGGATGGGACGCGATAAAGCGTTGATCGATTTTCAGGGCAACCCCGTCATCGTGCACGTCATCGCCGCCTTGCGCGAACTGACCGAGGATGTGCTGGTGGTGTCCAACCGAGCGGACCTCTACAGCCCGTTCGGAGCGCGCGTGGTACCAGACTACCATCCCCCGTGCGGACCGTTGGGTGGCCTGGCGGTAGGGCTGCAAACCATGCTGCACGAGCTGGCGATCGTCGTCGCGTGTGATATGCCGTTTCTCAACGTGACGCTGCTGCGCGGGCTGATCGAGCGGATAGCGCAATATGATGCGGTCGTACCTCAAACCGGCGACGGATTTGAACCGCTGCACGCGGTGTACCGGCGGAATTGTCACGACCCGATCGTGCAGCGTCTCGAACACGGCGAGCGGCGCGTGATTAGTTTTTTTGCCGATGTCCGACTGCGAGTTGTGCCCGAATCCGAGTGGCGCGTGCTCGATCCAACGGGCCGCTCGCTGGTAAACTTGAACACGCCGGACGATCTCAACTTGCTGCGCTCACCGGCCGAAAACGGGTAACCCCACGTCTCTCTCTGGCGGCCGGTCTCTCTATCCCTGTTTGAAAGTTTTGTGTTATCATCCACAGCAATGGCGACCGATACCATTCTTCTGGTTGACGAGAGTGCCGACGCGCGCGCGTGGCTGATGGAGAACGCGCGGAGTTCGGGTGATTATGCCTGGATCGAGGCCGGCAGTTTGAGTGAGGCGCGCACGCGGCTCAAGGCGCAGCTGCCGCAGTTGTTGATTATCGCTGCCCAGCTGGGCGGCCAGGAAGACGGCTGGCAGTTGATGAGTGAGTACGCGCTGTCCGTGCCGGTCATTATCACGACCACGCATCGTTCGGCCGATGAAATATCGGCTGCCCTGGCGGCTGGCGTGCGCGACGTCCTGGTGAAACCCTTCGAGCCTGAGCGCTTGACCCTGGCCATTACCCGCGCACTGCGCCTGGCCAAGACGCAGCGCGAACGTGATGCGCTGCGTGAACACGTCGCTCGACAGACACAGGAATTCTCCGCGCTGTACACCGTTGGCAAAACTATCAGCAACCTGCTGAATATTGACGAAATTCTAACGCTGGTCGTTTGGGCCGCTGTCAACCTGACCGGCGCAGAGCAGGGTTCGTTGATGCTGCACGATCCGGTGACGGGTGAACTGTATCTGCGGGCGCAGTTCAACCTGTCGGCTAAGACGGCGCAGAAGCTGCGCGTCAAAGTCAACGACACGTTGATCGGGCGTATCGTGCAGAGCGGACGCCCCATCATGTTGAGCGGTAACGATCTCGTGAAAGTGCAGACCTCGTTGCTAGTCAAAGCGATTCTGGGCGTGCCGCTGATCGTGGGCGACAAAGTCATCGGCGCGCTGACGGTGGATAATCAACTCTCGCCCCGCATCTTTGGCAAGCATGACGTCCACTTGCTGGTGACACTGGCCGATTCAGCGGCCATTGCCATTGAGAATGCGCGCCTGTTTGCTTCGGCTGAGCGCGAACGCGCCAAACTCGAGACGATCCTGCGCGAAATGCAGGATCTGGTCATCGTCACCGACGAGAATTTGCATGTGCTGCTGATCAATGCGGCGGCCGGTCAGGCGCTGCAGTTGGACGAGGCCGTCATCGGCCGGCCCTTGTCCCAGGTTGTAGAGGTGCAGCAGCTGGTCGATCTGTTTGAGCAGCGTCACACGGAGGAATACGTGTGGCGCGCCGACATCACACTGCCGGATGGCCGCGTGCTGCAAGGGCAGCTGTCATCCTTGCCCGGCGTCGGCTACGGCGCCGTGCTGCGCGACATCACCCGCCTGAAAGAACTGGATCGCATCAAGAGCGAATTTGTCTCGATCGTCTCGCACGATCTGCGCACGCCCTTGACGGCGATTCGCGGCTACGTCAGCCTCTTGCCGCGCGTCGGACCGCTCAACGAACAGCAGCAGGATTTTGTCGCCCGTGTCGAGCGCAGCATGGACAGCATCGTCGATCTGATTGCCGACTTGCTTGACATTGGCAAGATTGAAGCGGGTATGGATTGGGAGATGACGGCGGTGCCGCTGCACATCGTGGTGCGCGAGTCCGTCGAGCGGCTGCGGCCCAATGCCGAAATGAATCAACAGACGCTCAGTGTGAACGTCCCGGAGCTATCGCCGGTGATGGGCAACTTGCGGCGGTTGGAACAGGTGGCTGCCAACTTGATCGGCAATGCCATCAAATACACGCCCGCGCGGGGCTGCATTAACGTTTCGCTGCACGAGGATGACGGCTTTCTGGTGCTGCAAGTGAGCGACACGGGCATCGGTATTTCGCTGGAAGATCAGCGCCATATCTTTGACAAATTCTACCGGGTGGAGTCGGAAGCTACGGAGAAAATCAGCGGCACCGGGCTGGGCCTATCCATTGTACGGGCGATTATCAAGAAGCATTCAGGTCGGGTGTGGGTGCACAGTGAGCTAGGCAAGGGCAGCACGTTTACCGTGCTGCTGCCACGCTACCGCGAAGAAAAGAAGTTCGACAAATGACCGAGCGCTTGTATTATGCGGATGCTTATTTGAACACCTTTCAGGCTCGTGTGCGTGAGCGGCTGGAGGTGAGCGGGCACCCCGCTGTTATCCTCAATCGGACGGCGTTTTATCCTGAAGGCGGCGGCCAGCCCGCCGATCGTGGAACGCTGAATCGTCTGGCGGTAGTGGATGTGCAGGCGCGCGCGACCGACGACGAAGTGCTGCATCTTCTAGCAGCGCCGCTGGTCGAGGACGAAGTGACGGGGGTGGTCGATCATCTGCGCCGTTTCGATCTGATGCAGCAGCATACGGGGCAGCACATTCTGTCCCAGGCGTTCATGCACACCGCCGGGGCCGAGACCGTGTCGTTTCACCTCAATCCCGATCCCAACGAGGGTGCGCTGACGATTGATCTCAACCAGTCTGCGTTGTCGCCGCAGCAGATCGATCGAGCTGAGGAGTTCGCCAATACGATCGTGTATGAGAATCGCCCGGTGAGCGCACGTTTTGTGAGCGATGAAGAATTGCAGGCCTTGCCGCTGCGCAAGCCGCCCAAAGTCGACAAGACCATTCGCATCGTGGAGATTCAGGGGTTCGATTGGTCGGCCTGCGGCGGCACACATGTCGCGCGCACCGGCGAGGTCGGCCTCATTAAGATCGTGAATCTGGAGAAGCGCGGTGCAGAAACGCGGGTCGAGTTTCGTTGTGGCCGCCGGGCCTTGAATGATTACCGGCGCAAGCATCAGCTCATCAATCAGGTGGCGTCCGATCTGACGATTGGCTTTTGGGAACTGGATCAAGCGATCGGGCGGATGCAGGCCGAAGCGAAAGCGGTGCGCAAGCAATTGACGGAAGCGGAGGCGCGTTTGCAGCAGTATGAAGCGCGCGAACTCCTCAGTTCGATCGAGCCACACGGCGATTTCGGCCTGATCACGCAGACGTGGTTGCAACGAGATGCGGCTTCTCTCAAGCGCATGGCGAGTCTATTGGTAGCACAACCCAGGACCGTGGCTCTCTTGGGTGCAACCGGCCAATCTCTCGCGTTGGTCTTCGCGCGCTCCAAAGACGTATCGCTTGATCTTGCGGCACTGCTCAAAACGGCCGCCGCCCGGCTGGGCGGCAAGGGTGGTGGCTCGCCGGATTTTGCACAGGCTGGCGGTCCCGCCGTGAGCGAGGAACAGCTCAGCGAGACGATCCGCTGGGCGCGTGAACAGCTGCATTGAAAAGAAACCGATGGCGCCCTTTTTGAATGGATAAGCGATTAGAGTCGTTTCCAGGTTCATTTACGGTCTGGAATCGAGGCTTTAGCGGGAATCCGCCTAAGGGCTCGACTCCGTAAACCAAATTGGAATTTGCTCTAGTGTGCGCCCACTGCGCTTCGCGGGGGTGCTGCGCAAAAACCGATTTCTAGCCGGCGTTTTCCCTTCAGACCGGGAGCGCTTTCCAACTTTTTCGTTACTGGACTTCTCATGGATAAACTAACTCCGCAAATTGTCGTCGAATCCGGTTATCGCGGCTGCACGGTGGGCGCGATTGCAACGCCGATCGGTGTGGTGTGTGTCGACACACCTTTGCTGCCGGCCGATGCCCGTCACTGGCGCGAACGCCTTGCGGGACTGTTCGATCAACCGATCGCGTATACCATCTATACCGACGGGCATCGCGATCGCGTGCTGGGGCAGCAGTGGCTGGGCGGGCTGGTGGTAGCGCACGAGGCTACCTGGGAAAAACTGCGCAGCTATGGCGATGCGATGCGGCAGCAAGTCGTAGAGTTTCTGACGCATCACGGCGCGCCGGAATCTGCCGAGGAGTTAGCGCGGCATTTGCAGCTGGGTCTGCCGCAGCTGACGGTGGGCAACGGCGGTGTGTTGACACTGCATCTGGGCAAACCCAAGATCGTCGTTCGTCCGGTGGGCAGCGCCACGCCGGGCAGTGTCTGGGTAGAGCTGCCTGATCAGGGTGTCGTCTTCGCCGGCGATGTGGTCACGCAACGCACGCATCCTTTCATGTCTGAGGCGAACACGGCGCATTGGCTGGAACGACTGGCCGAGCTGCGCGACGCCAATTATTTTGCCACAAAGATCGTGCCCGGGCGTGGCGGAGGTTATCGGCGTGCCGACACGCAAAAGGTCGTCGATTATCTGACCGATATGCGTGCGCGTGTGCGCAAGATCATGACGGAACGGCGCGGCAAGTTTGACGCCGCCGAGCTGCTGCCGGCATTTCTCGATCGGTTTCCGATTCCCAATGATGAACACGAACGCGTGCAGCGCCGCATCCGCACCGGCCTGGAGCGGGTTTACGAAGAACTGAAGACGGAGAAGCGTCGGAAGAGGTAAAGACCTCGGACCAGGGACGGCAGACCACTGATCAGAACGGTTCGGCGGTCTGCCGTCTGCTGTCTCTGGCGTGTGAAAGGATGAAGCTGATGGCTTTTGACACTGAGGCACTGGTGGAGGTGTGGCGTGGCGGGTGTCTGGAATCGGAACATCGCGGTGCCATCGCCGTGGTCGATGCCGGCGGCGCATTGATCGCGCATGCCGGCGACGCGGACCTGGTGTCTTATCTCCGTTCCAGCGCGAAACCGTTTCAACTGCTGCCGCTGGTGGAAAGCGGCGCCGCTGTTCGGTTTGGCTTCACGGATGCCGAGCTGGCCGTGATGGCAGGCTCGCATGCCGGTGAGCCGCGACACGTAGCTGCCGTACAGTCGATCTTGAACAAGATCGGTCTGCCGGACACCGCGCTGCAATGCGGTCTCCACATGCCCTTCAGTGCGGATGCGGCAAAAGCGCTGCGCGCTACCGGACGTGAGCCGACGGTACTGCACAACAATTGCTCAGGCAAGCATGCGGGTATGTTGGCGCAGGCGGTCGATCGGGGCTTGAGCACGCACGACTATCTCGATCCGCAGCATCCGGTGCAGGTTAGCATTCGACAGCGTTTAGCTGAATTGGGTGGCATCACTTTTGCTGCGATCAGCGTCGGCGTGGATGGTTGCTCGGCGCCGTGCTTTGCCATGCCGTTACGGGCGGCGGCTCTCGCTTTTGCCCGCTTGGCCGAGGCAGGAAGCAAGATGCATGATGCGGGATTAGGACGCATCGCGCGAGTAATGATGAACTATCCTGAGATGGTGGCCGGCGAAGGACGCCTGGATACCGATCTAATGCGCGCCGTGCCTCAGCGCGTGGTGAGCAAAGGCGGGGCCGAAGGCTATCACGGCCTGGGCGTGATCCAGCCCAATGGATTGGCGCTGGGCATTGCCGTCAAGATCGCCGATGGCGATGGCAAACGCGGCGGGAATCCGGTGGTAATCGAGACGTTACGACAGTTGGCTGTGCTGGACGACACAGCGCTGGCCAAGTTGAAGAACTATCACACCTGGAAGATCACCAATCATCGCGGACTGGAAGTGGGCGAGGTAAAGGCGAATTTTAAGTTGATGCGTGATGTGTAACGCGCAATTGGGTCACCCCTCACGTTTTAGAACTCATCGCGATTGAACTTCCACACGGCAACCGCTACAAACAACCCGCACCAGAGAATGGTGGCGATGATGGGCCACACGGAAAACGATTGGCCCAGCACCATGGCCACGGCAATGGAACTGCCCAGACCGCCGTTTGTTCCGGCATTGGTCAATCCCCACGGCATGATCTCCAACAACTGCGGCGCCAGGCCCACCACGAATTGATAGCCAAACAAGATCGCCATCGGAATGCCGATAGCCGCACCCCGGCTGTCGGAGGCGGCGCTAAACATGAGTGACAACAGAAAGTAAAACAGGACATTCACATACAACACGCCCAACGCGCCCAGGTAAGGCAGAATCGGGAAGGCGTGTCCCGTGACGGCGGCGATCAACCCGTAGGCCAGCGCCCCTTCCAGCAGGACCATGATGATCAGAATTCCGATCGCGTTGGCGACGACCTTAGCGAGAATGAAAGCAACGCGTGACACCGGCTTGGAGAGAATCCAGGCTGCCGTTCCCGAACGCTTTTCGTCCAACACTTCTTCCTGCCCCATGATAATGGCGCCAACGGGCAGCGCAATCCCGGCCATGGTGAAAAAGATCAGCAGGCCCATCGTGGATCGCCCCCCCAACAAGATCAGCGAAGGCTCATTGTCCAGCGGCGCAAACAACACCGTCGCTAAAATGCCGATCAGGATGGCCGACCAGATGATGGCCTGCGCCAGCCACGAACGCGTGCCCCACCAGTCGCGGTTTTCTTTGCGGAAAAGATTACTGAAGCCGGCCCGCCAGCCGCGCGCGGTAACGGGCTGCAAGACACGATTACTGGCCATGATTGCCCTCCACCAGACCCAGAAAGACTTCTTCCAGTTCGTACTTCTTGCGGCCGAATTCCAGCACAGTAACCTGGGTATCAGCCAGCACTAAACGTAGCAACTGTTCTTCGGCAGCGACTTCGTCAGTGACCGACACTTGCCACGCAGTTCGCGAATCGGTGGTGGTGGTCTGTAGGGCAGACACCCACGGTTGCGCAACGACCCGCTGCTGGGCTTGTGCTGTGGCCCCCCTCAGTGTCATGACGTAGATCGTCGATCCGCTGCCGCCGGCCAAGAGCTGCTCGATGGGAGCCTGGGCCACCAGCTGGCCTTGGTTGAGGATCGCGACAGTATCACTGACGCGCTGCACATCAGCTAGGATGTGCGTGGAGTAAAAGATGGTGGTGTGCTTGCGAAGTTTCTCCATGACCTCCAGCACGTCACGCCGGCCCTGCGGATCGAGTGAGGCGGCCGGCTCGTCGAGGATCAGGAGATCGGGGTAATTGATCTGGGCCTGCGCGATACCCAACCGCTGCCGCTCACCGCCCGAAAAACCCTTGATCGGCCGATCGGCTTTCTCGCGTAAGCCGACAAGCTCGAGCGTATCAGTGACGCGCGCTTCGATTTCTTTTTCCGGGCCGGTGAAGAAGAAGTGTGCGGTGTAGCGCAACGTCTCACGCGCGCTCATGTGTTCGTAATAACGCGGGTCTTGTGCCAGGTAGCCCACGCGCTGGCGAATCTCCACGTTGTCATGCACGATGTCGTGCCCGAAGACCTTGGCGCTGCCCGCCGTGGGCTTGGCCAGGCCCAGCAGCAGCTTGATGGTGGTGGTCTTGCCTGCGCCGTTGGGACCGAGAAAACCGAAGATGGAATTCTTGGAGACGGTGAGATCGAGCGACTTGAGCGCTGTTATGTCTTTGTAGGTCTTGCTCAAACCGTGTGTTTCAATGACAAGATCAGTGACGGCCATGCGGGGTTCCTTTTGCCGAAAAGTAGCATTCATTCCAGGATATCACAACAGTCATCGTTCGACAAAGCCAAGCAGCGCCGCAATCAAACCTGTTGCGCGTGCCAGGCCGCGTAAACCTCTTGCATCTGCGCGATGTGATCCGGCGCGTGCCGCGCGTACACGTCTAGCCAGTCGTCCAGCGTCATCACGCCGTTTTCAGGGTGGGCGATCGTGTTGGCCCAGGCCGTTTCCGGCAGCGTCTTGATCAAGTGGTAACTGGCGGCGCGCAGCTGTTTGAACAATTCAAGAGCGGCCTCAGGACTTTGTGCATGATAGTTCAGTTTTCGCGCCCATGCCGTTTCGTCATAGGCCATCACGGTCAAGCCTGGTTCGGCGATGCAGCGGCGGCAGCGCGCATAGCTGTTGGCCTCGCTGTCGGCGATGTGCACGATAATCTCGTGGATCGTCCAACCCTCCGGCCCAGCGCGATACTGCCACATCTCACGCGGGAATTGTGGCAGGGCAGCGATCAGTTTGTCGTAAGCCTGACCGTAAGCTTCGATTTTTCGCAGCCGTTCGGTGTGTGTCATGTCCCCTCCTGTGAATTAACAAAAGACCCCCGGTCGTTGGCCGAGGGTCCTGGTGCTTGCGGAAGCGTTTAGCGCAGGGCGCGATTTTCGGGCGTGTCCTTCTCGAAGAAGTGCACGTTGTCCAGGTTGGCCACCATGCGCACGTCGTTGCCGACACGCGCCTTGCTGCGCGGATCGACACGGGCGATGTAGGAGTGACCGCCCGTCAATAGGTACAGGAACACTTCGTTGCCCATCAACTCGGTCACTTCCACCTTGGCATCGATGTTGCCAGGGTGAATGTTCGGCGCCACGTAGTCGGCGTCGTAGATGTCTTCTGGGCGGATGCCCATGAAGACCTGTTTGCCCACAAAGGGTTTTAACCCCTTGGCGCGATCGGTTGGGATGGGCAGCTTGAAGCCATCGCCCTCGACTTCCAGGTTGTCGCCCGAGCCCTTCACCGTCACGTCGAAGAAGTTCATGCTGGGGCTGCCGATGAAGCCGGCTACGAACATGTTGTCGGGATGATCGTACAACTGCTGCGGCGAATCGACCTGTTGCAAGAGGCCGTCCTTCATGACGGCAATACGCGTCCCCATGGTCATGGCTTCGGTCTGGTCATGGGTCACGTAGATGAAGGTGGTGGCCAGCTGCTGATGCAGTTTGGTGATTTCGGCGCGGGTCTGCACGCGCAACTTGGCGTCCAGGTTGGAGAGCGGCTCGTCGAACAGGAAGACCTTCGGCTCGCGCACGATGGCGCGGCCCACGGCCACGCGCTGGCGCTGCCCGCCGGACAATTGGCGCGGCTTGCGCGGCAGCAATTGCTCAATGCCCAGAATTCTGGCGGCGTTTTTGACGCGGCGATCGATGTCGGCTTCTTCAGCCTTGATCTTGTTATAGGCTCCGCGGGCAAAGACGGCGGTGACCAACTTGCGCAGGCGGCCGGTCTTGGCGCGCAGGCGTAGGGCAAAGGCCATGTTGTCGTAGACGCTCATGTGCGGATACAACGCGTAGGATTGGAACACCATGGCGATGTCACGATCCTTGGGAGGCACATCATTCACCGGTCGATCGCCGATGTAAATGGTGCCTTCCGAGATATCTTCCAGACCAGCCAACATGCGCAG
>JAUQXC010000634.1 GCA_030834825.1 Thermoflexales bacterium | reverse complement strand
TCTACACTCCCCACTCCCCATTCCGACCTGGATGATTTCTTTGGCCCACGCAAGTGGGATTTGATCGAGGATGGCCCCCGGCCGCTCGGTGTCGTCGTGGGTGGCTCGTTGAGCAAGGGGCTGGAAGTCAAACTCGAGCGGGATACCAGCACCGAAGAGACTGCCGTCGGGCGCTACGTCGTCGTGCAGGGGCAATCGCGCCGCTTCTTCTCGATGATCACCGACGTGATGCTCGACGCCACCGATCCGCGCTGGGCCAAGATCGCGCCGGACATGCGCGACGACTTCATGCGCGACGTGATGATCGGCACCAACACCTTTGGGCTGCTGCACGTCTCGCCGATGTTGATGCTGGAAGAAGGCGCAACTGAGACCAAGCCCGTGAAGACCGTGCCCGGCCACTTTTCCCGCGTGGTCGAAGCCACCGCCGAGGATGTCAATAAGATCTTCGGCGAAGAGCAGCCTGGTTATTTCTATGTGGGCGAGCCGCTGGATATGGACGGCATCCGCATCTATCTCAATCTCAAACGCTTCGTCGAACGATCAAGCGGCATCTTCGGCAAGAGCGGCACGGGCAAGACCTTCCTCACGCGGATGCTGCTGGCCGGTATCATCAAAGAGAATGTCGCGGTCAACCTGGTCTTCGACATGCATAACGAGTATGGCTGGAAGAGCCAGGACGAAGCGAAGACCGAGGTGAAGGGGCTGCGCCAGTTGTTCCCTTCGGGCAAGGTGGCCGTGGTCACGCTCGATCCGGAAAGCAGTCGGCGGCGCGGCAGCAAGGTCGATTACGATGTGACGATCGGCTACGATCAACTGGAACCTGAAGACGTGGCGATGCTGCAATCGCTCATGGGATTGAGCGACGTGCAGGTCGGCGCGTTGTACGCGATTCATCGGCGTCTAGGGCGTAACTGGATCGGGCGCCTGCTCAACGACGAGCGCCCCGAAGAGATGCAGAATATGATCGATTCCGGCCTGATCCACGAAGGCACGCTCGGCGCGATTCAACGCAAGTTGAGCATGTTCCAGCGCTTTGGTTTCCTGCGTCCGAATGTACAGGACAACGTCGTGGAGAAACTGTTGGGCTTCATCAATCAGGGCGTCAACGTCGTGTTGGAGTTCGGGCGTTACGGCGGATCGCTCGAGGCGTACATCCTCGTCGCCAACTACCTCACACGCCGCATTCACGAAGCCTATGTGTCGCGTAAGGAAGCTGCACAGGGCGGTGGGCGGGATGAACCGAAGCCGCTCGTCATCACCATCGAAGAGGCGCACAAGTTCCTCGATCCGGCGATTGCGAGCCAGACCATCTTCGGCACCATCGCGCGCGAACTGCGCAAGTACAACGTCACGCTGCTCATCGTCGATCAGCGGCCCAGCGGCATCGATCCCGAAGTGATGTCGCAGATCGGCTCGCGCGTCACGTGCCTGCTCGACGACGAGAGCGATATTCGCGCGGTCTTTAGCGGCGTCTCTGGCGTGAGCGAACTGCGCAACGTGCTGGCCAAGCTGGACACGCGCCAGCAAGCGCTGATCCTGGGCCACGCCGTGCCGATGCCGGTGGTCATTCGCACACGGGATACGACTTCGGCGGAGTATTACGAAACGCTCGGCTACACCGAAGGCGATCAATTGCAAAAGAAACTCGACCGCAACAAGCGGGCGTTGGGGCGGGATGATAGTGGGTTGTGAATTGTCTCTGTCATGCCCGAATGCTTCAATCGGGCATCCAGGCTGGCTTCGAATTTTGCGCAGCACCCCGTAACACAGCGGAGTGAGCATTCGATCCGCGCAACACACACGCACTTTAGGAGTCCTATGCAGGGTGATGAGTACCTCCCTTTTCTGAGAAGGATCTTGACGTCCAAGCGCTTGGAGCACTCGCTTCAGGTGCGCGGAGTTATGGCTGACTTAGCTGAGATCTATGGTTTGGATCGTGAGCAGGCATTGGTCGCGGGTCTTCTGCATGATGCGGCAAAGGATCTGGGCGAAGCAGAATGGGCGAAGTTGGTTGCCGAAGCAGGTATCACGATTACGCATGAGGCCGAGCGGGATTACGGTCACAGCCTTCATGGTCCAGTTGGGGCTTACCTGGTGGCAAAGGAGCTCGCTGTCTCTAACCCACTCATCTTGGATGCAATCACATCACACACCTATTATGGCGATGTGGGTAGTTTCGATGCACCACTTTCGTGGTGCCTGCGTTTTTCCGACCTACTTGAACCGACACGCGATTGGAGCCGGGTGAGTTGGTTGAGGAGAAATGTTCCGCGCTTGCGCGACGCGGCATATGGCGGTCGCCTCAGCGAGGCAGCCGCAATTCAAACCGGCAGCTTAATCGGTTGGTTTACTGAACTTGGCATGGCGATCCATCCGAATATGCACCGTGCTTGGGCCGAGAAGTCGGCGGTACTTGGCGTAGACGAGTCCTTCGTGCAGTAGTTTGTTGAGCCGGGTGAGTGAGCGTCCAGAATGACCGTTGCTATTGACGCTAACCGTGTTACTGGATTCCCGCTATGGCGTACCCACGCCCCACCGGAGCCTGGCGGCACGCATGTGTGACAACACACGGAATGACGGCGCCGGCGGGCGTTGGGAAGAGATGATAGCGGGTTGGGACAATCATCGACGTCATTGCGAGCCGCTGAAGGCGGCGTGGCAATCTTCAGGTGCGCCAATGAGATTGCTTCGCCGCGATACTGCTGCGGCTCGCAATGACATACATTAGCGGCCATTGGGGCGGGATGATAGCGGATTATGAGTCGTCTCGTCATGCCCCGCGAAGCGTGTAGTTATCGGGCATCCAGGCTGACGATTGGCAAGTCTTGCTGGTCAGTGGCTGGATTCCCGCCTGCGCGGGAATGACGATGATGCCGCATTTTTGTTTATCAGTTGACCCACGCCTCGATTCATTCTATACTTGCACCGACCCATAGGAACGAATGTTATCGATGAATTTTCGTCGGAGATCATCCTCATGTCTGCGAGCCCCGAATCGGTTGATGTTGTAATCTTAACGGTATTGCCTGCGGAATACAAAGCTGTATGCGATCATGTAGAGCAACTTCGCCCTGCTATTAGTTTAGGTGACGCAAACTTGTATGCGTGGAAAATTGGTGAAGTGCCATGCCTAAACTTTGGCAATGCATACACTATTGGTATTGGCATGTTAGGGCGTGCAGGAAATCCGCAAAGCGCTTTAGCAACTGTAGACGCACTTAAGCGTTGGAAACCACGTTATATATTGTTCGTTGGTATAGCGGGTGGCCTTTCTGGCTTGAATAAAGGCGACGTAGTTATTGCAGATGTTGTTCATGGTTATGAATATGGCAAAATCGAAAATGTCTTTAATCCGCGCGATAACTGGACTTATAAGGCCGACATTGGTTTATTGAATGGAGCAAATGCACATTCGCTAAGTTCAGACTGGCACAATAAAATCCGAACTACGCCGCCTGTCGAATGCTTACCAAAAGTCGTTTCAGGTGAAGTTGCTTCAGGTGATAAGGTCGTAGATGATCCAAGTAATGATTTCTTTGCCCAAGTAACCAGCCGATGGCCAAAATTGAGTGCTGTCGAAATGGAAGGTGCAGGAGTTGGGGCTGCGATCGAACAGGCTCAATCATATGGCTCGTCTATCGGTTTCTTAATGATCAGAGGTATATCCGATCTTCCGAGATCGTTAGCAACAACTGAACAGAGAGGCACTCAGGAAAGGGATTCTTGGAAAGACTATGCCGCTGCTACAGCAGCGGCCTTTACAATTTCTTTCGTCACGAACGGTCTTCCAATGTCACCTGCTCGGTCCGCGGTGAGCCTAACATCG
>JAUQXC010000633.1 GCA_030834825.1 Thermoflexales bacterium | reverse complement strand
CGTCAAAGTGAAATGGGAAGATCATCAGGGCACCTTCCTGGATGATTATCGCAATGCCATCGCCGCAGGCACCCAACCGGATGTCGCCAACTTGTCCAATGGTGAAGGCTGGGTGAGCGAATTTGCGACTAAGGGCCTGCTGCTTAACTTAGACGAGGCTGTTCCGCAGAGCGTGAAGGACGTGTACTTCCCCGGTCTATGGAAGGTCTCGCTGGTTGACGGCAAGAACTATCAGTTCCCCTGGTATGCAGCTGTCGCCGTGGAGCTCATCAACACCCAGATCTATATCGGTGACCCGAAGACGGATGCCGAAGGTAAAGTGACCTACACTGGTGGAGCCGATCTGAAAATCGAAGATTTCCCTCAGACGGTGGATGGTCTGCCCGCGTTGTGCAAGACCATTAAGGAAAAGACCGGCGCTCTGTGCGATGTCCGCTTAACCGTGAATGACCTGCCGTCGCAAATGATTTATGAGGGCGGCGTCAAGTTCATCAGCGCTGACGGCCAGAAATTCACCTTCGACTCGCCCGAGGCCGTCGCGTGGTTGCAGATGTACGTAGACATGGTCAAGGACGGCGTGGTGGACCGGACGGCTCTGCTGACGGACCAGGACCGCGTCGCGTTGGAGCTCTTCACCTCGGGCAAGGCGCCCTTCTTCCAGACCGGCCCGCAGCTCATTCGCCAGGTACGTTCGGATAACCCCGGGCTGTACGGCTATCTGGCCGTGGTGCCGGCGCCATTGGGCAAGTCTGGCGCCATTCCGCCGACGGCCATGGCGATCTCGGTGAAGAAGGATACCAAGTTCCCCAAGGCAGCGATCGCTTTGGCGCAGTTCTTTACCAATCCGCGCAGCATGCTTGAGTTTGCCCAGGTCGTATCCATCTATCCTTCGACGCCGGCTTCCTATGATGATCCGTTCTTCTCGGCCAAGCCGATCGCGATCGAGGATCAGGCCAAGCCCATTGCCAAGGACATCATCTCCCGGCAGACTGACCTGAAGCCGACCATTCCTCACTTCAAGGATGTCAACGACATTATTCTTCAGGCAGTTCAACAGGCGCTGTTCAATAATGTCGATCCACAGCAAGCGCTGACCGACGCGGTGACGCAAGCGAACGCTTTGTTGCCGTAAGTCCTAGTTTACCGGTGGTCATCTAGGCCCACTTACAGAAGCAACCCAGGGAGGCCGTGTCAACGCTGAAGGCAAGTTAACCTGAGTAGTTGAGTACCAGCCCTCCTCGTCATGCGCTTGTTTCGCAGCAGACGCTCGCCGTGACAGAAGTTTCAGAGCGACGCGCATCGGACATCCCGTGACGGAGAGGGCTGGTTAGGTGGCGATCTTAATATGACCAAGAAATTCTCGCTAACACCCTATCTATTTCTCACGCCGGCCTTGCTCGTGATCGCGGTCTTTGTGCTGTATCCCGTGATCGCCGTCGTCTATTATAGCTTTACCTCGTACGACATCGTGACACCGCCCAGCTGGGTCGGTCTGAGCAACTATCAGCGCTTGTTTACGGCCGACCCGATCTTCTGGCAAGCGCTAAAGAACTCTTTCATTTATTTGCTGGTGACGCCGATCCTGATCGTTTTGTGCATCATGCTCGCCATCGCGGTCAATCGCAAACTGCCCGGCATTAATGCCTTTCGCGCGCTGTACTACATTCCCGTTATCAGTGGGAGCATTGCCGTGGGCATTGCCTGGCGCATGATGTTAGACACCAACGGGTTGCTAAACAGCCTACTCATCTCGATCGGGATTCTCCAGGAGCCGATCCAATGGTTGAGCGAACCGGCCTACACGCTGCCGATCGTCATGCTGCTGACCGTTTGGATGGGACTGGGCCATTACATGATGATCTTTCTGGCCGGCTTGCAGAACATCCCGGAAGAGTTGTATGATGCCGCGCGAATGGACGGCTGCAACGATTTTCAGAAACACTGGTACATCACTTTTCCCGGCCTGCGGCCGCAAATCACGTTCGTCGCCGTCATCTCCAGCCTGGCTGCACTCCAGGTATTCAATGAAGTGTTTATTCTTACCGGCGGCCTGGGCGGCGTGTTGAACAGCGGTGTGACCATGGTGTTTTACCTCTGGCGGCAGGCGTTCAGATTGGGACATGCCGGCTATGCGTCGGCAGTGGCCATGGTCTTGCTGGTCATTACACTGACGTTTTCGATTATGAACATTCGCCTGCTTGAACGTGGGACGGAGGCAGACTGATGGCACAGACCCACCCCCTCAACCTTCCGGCCACTGAGGCCCGTCGAAAAGCGACCGGCGCCGCAGGCCGAAAAACTCTGGAAAAGATCTTCTGGTACACCGTGCTGGGCCTCATGGCCGTCGTCACGGCCTTTCCCTTTGTCTGGGTCTTCTTCACTTCCTTCAAAGGGCCAAACGACGCGATCTATTCGGTGCCGCCGCAGCTCGTTCCACAATATCCGACCTTTGACAACTATACGAGAGTCTGGCAGCAGCTGCCCATGGCGAATTTTTTCTTGAACAGCATCAGTGTGGCGGCGAGTACGGTCAGCTTGAACCTGCTGTTCACGTCGCTGGCCGCGTATCCTTTCGCCAAGATGAAGTTCCGCGGACGTGACACGATTTTTTACCTGCTCCTGGCGACGTTCGTGGTGCCGCCCCAGTTATCTTTCATTCCCAGTTTTGTCCTGGCGCGCAACGTCTTCCACTATTACGATTCGATTTTAGCGTTGATCTTCCCCAGCCTAGCGACCGTGTTCAACATTTTTCTCTTGCGACAGGCGTTCAAAACCGTGCCCGACGATCTGCTTGACGCGGGACGTATCGATGGCGCAGGGGAATTTCGCATTTGGTGGAGCATCTTGCTGCCCATCATTCGCCCCTCGTTGGCGACGGCGGCCATCATCACCTTCGTCTATCAGTGGAACGACTATTTCTGGCCCTCGCTGATGCTGCCCACCATGACGCATAAGACCCTGCAGGTGGGGTTGGTCGCGCTGCAAGGTGCGTTCGGGTCCGATTCGCGCGGCATCGCCGCGGGTGTGGTGATGACCGTCATCCCCATCATTATCTTCTTCATCGTGCTGCAGCGGCAATTCGTGCGCGGCTTGACCGGCGCCGTTAAAGGCTAGGGGGAATACTGAAAACCGCGCCACCTGTGGAATAACACTTTGCTTTCCATTGACAACCGTCTATACTACTTTACCCCAGTTTCCAGATTGGATTACGGTTTTCGCGCTCGCAGCGGATTGCCAAATCCGCTGCCTTTCCGCTGGATTTGGCTATCCAGCGGGAGCAGCACCGTACACCAAAACGGAAAATGCTCTAGAATATATTGAGTGAATGGATCACACCATGTCTTTCTCGCTTGAACAAGTGATTGGCCAAAAATTACTGTGGAGTTTCAACGGACACACGCCCCCACCGGCTTTCCTCGCTGCGCTTTCAGGCGGACGCGTCAGCGGCGTGACGTTGTTCCGCTCCATGAACCTGGACCACCCGGCGCAAATCCGTGAACTGACTGACACACTGCAGCGCGCGGCGCGGGCTGCCGATCAACCGCCTCTGCTGATCGGCGCCGATCAGGAAGGGGGCACCTTGATGGCCGTCCCGGGCACCACGCGCTTTCCGGGCAACCTGGCGCTTGGCGCCACCCGATCGGAAGAGCTGGCCCGGCGGGTGGGCTGTGCGCTGGGGTCTGAGTTGGCAGCCGTCGGCATCAATCTCAACTATGCGCCGGTCTGCGACGTCATCAACAATGCCCACAACCCCGTGGTAGGGCCGCGCTCATTCGGAGCCGATCCGCAGTTGGTGGCCCAGTTGAGTGTAGCGCTGATTCAGGGCTTGCAAGCGGCAGGTGTGGCCGCTGCGGCCAAACACTTCCCCGGCCACGGCGATTCAACCACCGATTCACATCATCAGATGGAAGTGCTGCCGCACGACGCAGCACGTTTGCGCGCAATGGAGTTCGTGCCGTTTCAAGCGGCGATTCAGTCCGGCGTGAAGTTGATGATGACGGCCCACATCGCCCTGCCCAACTTCGACGATGGTTACCAACGCCCGGCCACGTTATCGCCGCGCATTCTGCGCGGCTTGCTGCGCGATGAACTGAAGTTTGGCGGTGTGGTGATCAGCGATGCCTTGGACATGCACGCCATTCAACAAGGCCCGCTGAACATTATCGAGATGGTCAGCGGCGCACGAGCCGGGTTGGATTTGCTGCTCTTGACTTCGTTCGTCGATCAAGCCTTAATCTATGAGGCGCTGCTGCTGGCCGCGCGCCGCGGCCTGTTGCAAGAAGGCGAGCTGCGATCTTCGGTCGAGCGGATTACGGCGTTGAAACAGTGGCTGACCCAATACACCCCACCCGATCTCAGCGTGGTCGGTTGCGCGGAACACGCCGCGCTGGCGAACGAGATCGCGCAGAAGTCGATCACATTGGTGCGCGATGAAGCCCGACAACTGCCGCTGCGCCTGGCGGCAGACGCCCGGCTGGCCGTGATCGTGCCGCAGCCCAAGGACTTGACACCGGCTGACACTTCGTCGTACGATCAGCCTGCTCTGGCCGACGCCCTGCGTGTCTACCATGCCAACCTTGATGAGGTCGTGATGCCGCTCGAGCCCACCGCGGCCGAAGTCGCCGCCCTGCGCGATCGGGTGGCAGGCGCCGCGCAGATCATTATCGGCACCATCAATGCCGATCAACATCCCGGCCAGGCAGCATTGATCAATTCCTTGATCGAATTGGGGCAGCCCGTGATCGCTGTGGCATTGCGCATGCCCTATGATATATTGGCTTATCCGCGTGTGGCAACCTATCTGTGCACCTACAGTTTGCAGCCTGCTTCGCTCCAGGCCCTGGCCCAAGTGCTGTGGGGGCGCCTGGCGTGTGTGGGACAATTGCCGGTAGAATTACCTGGACGATGACGACTGAGATCGAACTTTCCATTCAAGCCCCCAGCGCCGAGTTGATTCAGCCGCTGCTGCAGGACTTCGAAACGCAGCACCGCATCCGCGTCAAGCTGCGCGTGCTGTCGTGGGATACCGCCTGGAGTGATCTGGTCAAAGTCGCTTTGTATGGCGACGGGCCGGACGTGTCAGAGATCGGCAGTACCTGGCTGGGCGATCTGGTGGCGATGAATGCGCTGCACACCTTTACACCAGACGAGATCATTCTGCTGGGCAAGGCCAGCAACTTCATGCCGGCCGCGTGGCAGGGCTGCCATATCTCCAACCAGTCAGAGGTGTGGGCGATTCCCTGGATGGTGGGCATTCGCTTGTTGTTTTATCGCCGCCGCTTGCTGGAGCAGGCCGGTGTTGCCGAGGCGACGGCTTTTCAAGATGCAGCCCAGTTGAATGCAACTTTGCAGCGCTTGCAGGAGCAGGGCATCGGCGTGCCGTGGACCGCGCCGACGGGGTTAACGCACACCACCCTGTTGAATGTCTGCAGCTGGGTCTGGGGCGAAGGCGGCGACTTCATTACGCCCGACGGCAAACGGACGCAGTTTGCTGACCCGCCTGCGCTGGCCGGGATTGGCCAGTATTTTGCGCTGGGGCGTTACATTCCAGCGTCGGTGCATCATCTTAACGCGCTGCAGCCCGACAATCAATTCTTGTCAGATCCGCAGACGGCAGTCACGATGAGCGGCCCATGGTTGTTTGAGTTCCTCACCCGCGCGCAGCGCGAGGAGATTCATGTCGCATTGCCTCCGGGTCGGGCCTTCGTCGGCGGATCACACTTGGTGCTCTGGAAGCATACACGCAAGCATGAGGCAGCTTTGAAATTGATTCGCTTTCTGACGCAGCCAGAGGTGCAGATGACCTATGCACCGCGTATCGGTCTGCTGCCGGCCCAAGTGGATGCGTGGGCTGCCCCACCCTACTCCAGCGATCCACTCTGGCAGGTGACGGCGTCCGGCATGCAAAGTGGTCGTGGCTTCCTGATCACGCGGGCCTGGGGTCTGATGGAAGATCGCTTGGCCAACGAGTTTGCCGCGCTGTGGAGGGACGTTCTGGCTCAGCCTGAAGCGGCGCTGGATGTGGCGATCCGCAGACATCTGGAACCGCTCGCCAAGCGGCTCGACCTAGTCCTGGGTCAAAGTTAAATCACAGGCATTCCATAAACATATCCACTTCCGCTGCCCGCCGCCGGCTGACGGCCCAGTTCCACGCCGCGCGCACATTTTCACGCTCTTGCTCCAAGATCGAAAGGGCCGTCGAGAGGTCATCGCCCTTCAATTTAGATTTGTGCTTGACCAACAGCTCGGCATAGTAGCGGCAGTGCGCATGATGGACTTGTTCATACTCCGCCGGATCGGCCTGCAACTTTTCCTCAGCATACAAGCGCAGCAGGTCGTGGACTTCATAACGTCCTGGCGCGGCGCGGCGCAACAATGATTTATCAACTAACTCGGCCAGCATCGAGAGCGACGTGCCCGCAATCTGCGCCGCCGCTTCGCGCCGGAACCCGCCGCGAAACACCGTTAGCTGGCGAAAAACGGTCTGCTCCTGAGGTGTCATCAAATTCCACGAATAGTCGAAGACCACGCGCAAACTGCGATGTCGCTCCGGCACGTTATGCAGATGTGTGGTCAGGAAATCCAGGTTGTGTTCGATCTCCAGTGCAATTTCGTGGCAGGACAACACCCGCACCCAGTTCGCCGCGATCTCGATACCCAGCGGCCCGCCTTCGACCAACTGGCAGATGCGCGTAACGCCGGCCAGCTCGGCGGCGTCTGGCTGGAACCCGGCGTGGGCGCGTTGAGCTTGCTGCACAAACAACTGGACCGCCCCGTAGGTCATCACTATTTCAGACGGCTCGGCGGCAGACAGCGGGACCGGCAGGCCGGCCACTTCGATCAACCATTCTTCCTGCAAGTTCAAGCGCACACGTGAGGTCACCAACAGCCGCAGGCCTGGCACGAAGCGCAGGATGTCGGCCAATTGATCGGCCTCGGACACAAGATACTCAAAGTTGTCCAGGACCAGCAACAGTTTCTTGTCATGTAGCTGGCTGAGCAGTTGCGCCTGTTGAGGGATCGGCCCTTGAAACGAAAAACGCAGGGCATCTGCGATGGCCGCGATGAGCGCCAGTTGACTCGCGTGTAATTCGCTCGCCTCCAGTCCGGCCAGTGGCACGATGAAGACGCCGTCGGGAAAGGGTTGCTCGATGCTGCGATTCGGATCGATGAAGCGCGCGGCTGCTTGCAGCGCCAGGCGCGTCTTGCCAATGCCGCCCGGTCCCACCAGCGTCAACAACTGCACGTGAGGGTTGTTGAAGAAGCGCGCAATCTCAGCCAGTTCAGTGGTGCGCCCCACAAAGGGTGTGGGTTGCGGTGGAAGATTATGCGGTGGAGGCGCCGCCGCCGCCCGGATGCGGGTGTATAACGCCGTGGTCTCGGGCAGCGGCTCAATGCTGAGTTGGTCGAGCAGCGCCCGGCGGCAGAGATCATACTGAGCCAGCGCCGCACTGCGTTGACCGCTGCGTGCCAGCAAGATCATCAGATGGCGATGGGTCTCTTCGCGCCACGGCTCGATCGCCAACAGCCGATTAGCGTAGTCGATACCCGCCGCGTGCTCTTCGCGCTCCAGGTGTTTGACGACCAGCAGATGCAGCGCTTGCACGATCAAGCCTTGCAGCAACGAGCGCCGTCCGGCCGCCCATTCCTCAAAGGTCAGGGCTTCGCTCACGTAGAAGCCTTCCAGGAAATCGCCCTGATATAACTCCACGGCATTATGCAGCGTGGCCAGAGTCTTGTGAGCGAGATCGCCGGACAAGGCCGCCGTGAACTCGCTCGTATCAAGCCAATGCTCGCTCTGACCGTCAAAGGCGACTTCTTCACGCGTGATGAAGAGATGTGATCCGACCAACGAACGCAAATTGGAAAGAACGTTGCGCAGATTCTTGGCGGCCTGTGCTTCGGGCATATCGCCCCATAACAGACCGGCCAGAGTTTCGCGGCTGTGCGCCCGTCCGGTCACCGCCAGGTAGATCAACAAGGCCTGCGACTTGGACGAGATAAAACCCGTCAGCGGCTGATCGTTGAGGTCGATATGCGGTTTGCCCAGCAGTCGGAACGTCAAGCGGTTAGGCATGAGCCATCGGGGTCAGGCGCTGCAGTGCAGCGGATAGAGTACTCATAGTATAGCACGATCAGTTATGCTCTCCCGCAGCCAGAATGCTATAATCCTCAGAGGGCTTGGCTATATCCCAGCGACGATTGCGGAAAGAGCCGATGCTACCGAACCTAAAAACCGCCACCGCATAGACTACGTTACTACTCAACCGTCATTGCGAGGAGCGTCTTTTGCGACGAAGCAATCTCGCTGACCATTGGCAAATATTGCTGACAGGGTTGAGATTGCTTCGCAGAAAGCGCTCGCAATGACGGAGGCTGAATAGTTACTAGACTACCCGCATATCAGGAGCGACCATGCCTCTCTCTCTCGATCTCAGTGATTCTGCTCCGTGGAAGCAACGCTTCAAGGCTCCGCGCTTTTTACTCGCGTCTATGGCGCGGGCCAATCCCGCGCGCGGCATTGTGATTGGTAATCAGGTGAACTCCTATCAAGTCTACGCGTGGGAGACAGCCAGCGGTGAATTGCGCCTGCTCACCGATCGATCGGCGCCCACCAAATACGGCTGGATCTCGCCCGACGGTCGCGACGTGTATTTTCTCGCTGATCGATCGGGCAACGAGTTGGGACATCTCGTGCGTGTGCCGTTTGAGGGTGGCGCCTTCGCAGACGTGACACCCGATCTGCCCGCCTATACTTTGCGCGGCGTGAGCGTCAGTCGCAACGGCAAGTTCGTGGCTTTTGACGCCGTGAACAAAGAGGGGTTTCAACTCTATGTGGTTCATCTCGGTCCGCAGGGCGAGTTAAGCGAGCCGCAGCTGATCTTCAAGAGCGAGAAAGAAGCGTGGGGTGCGATATTGTCCAGCGCAGGAACGATCGCCGCGATGATGTCAACGGCACGCGCAGGAGGCCAAAGGCGGCGCAGCCTACTGGCGATTGATACCGATGATGGTCATCTCGTGAATGAAGTGTGGGATGGCCCGCAGGCCGACATTGAAATCGTAGCTTTCGCGCCGTTGGCAGACGATCAACGCATCCTAGCCATGACGTCACGCTCGGGCTTCAAGCGTCCCTTCCTCTGGAATCCTGCCAACGACGAGCGCCTCGATCTGGACTGCGGCGATCTGGAAGGCGAAGTCGTGCCGCTGGATTGGTCGCCCGATGGCGCTCACATCTTGCTGTGCCAACTCCAGCGCGGGCAACAACAGCTATATACCTACCGCTTGGCCGATCGGACGTTGACGCGCCTGTCACATCCCGAAGGCACGTTCTATGATCCGCTCATCGGCGTGCCGGGTGAAGGTGAAAGTCCATGGTTCGGATCGAACGAGGAAGTGTGGGGGATCTGGGAAGATTCGGCCTCGCCCACGCGCCTTATCGCTTTGGATGCACAGACCGGAGCCACCACGCGCGTCATGATCCCCGCGATCGATGTGCCACCCGGCCACGCCCTGCGATCGATCACGTTTCCTTCGTCGGACGGACAAGAAGTTCAAGCGTGGCTCGGCCTGCCCGATGGTCAACCACCCTTCCCGCTGGTCTTTGACATTCACGGCGGGCCACATGCCGTGCGCACGAATTATTTTCGGCAGACCGGGCAGGCCTGGCTCGATCACGGCTTCGCTTACTGTGCGCTGAATTATCGTGGCTCGATGACGTTCGGGCGCGCCTTCAAAGAGCAAATCTGGGGTAACATCGGCCATTGGGAATTGGAGGATCTGGTGGCCGCGCGCGAATATCTGGTGGCCCAAGGGTTGGCTCATCCTCGAGAGGTCTTCCTCTTTGGCGAATCATACGGCGGCTATCTGACGTTGTTCGCCCTGGGTAAACGACCCGAGCTATGGGCGGGCGGCATGCCCATGGTGGCCATCGCCGATTTTGCGTTAGCCTACGAAGACGCCTCGGATGCCTTGAAGAGTTTCTTCGCCGGGTTGTTTGGCGGCACGCCGGCCCAGAAGCCCGAACAGTACGCCGCCAGCTCACCGATTACTTACGCCGAAAATGTGCGCACGCCCATCTTGATCATTCAAGGCAAACACGACACCCGCACGCCACCACGCCAGATCGAGTTGTACGAAGCGCAGATGAAGGCGCTGGGTAAAGCGATCGAGGTGGAGTGGTTCGAGGCCGGCCATACCGGGCTCACTGCCGAGCAGTGGATCCATTTTCAAGAGCGGATGATGTTGTTCGCACAACACATTCTGCAAGCACAATGATAGAAACCGGGTTTCTCCGGCCAGGCGCTACATTCCATTCGGATGGAAGAAACCCGGTTTCTGGATATACCCTATATAGGAGCCATCATGCACCAGGTAACAACCCTCGGCCAAGCCGAGGCTCAACGTGCGATTCAAGTCATTCAGGCTGAGTTGCAGAAACGGGGCAAAGCTGCCGTGATCGCTGTCGCCGATGCACATGGCGAATTGATCGCTTTGCTGCGACTCGACGGCGCGCCCCTAGCCTCGATTGTGATCGCCGCCAACAAGGCCTGGACCGCCGCGCGCGAGCGCAAGCCCAGCCGCGAGATCGGCCAAGCGGCGCGCGATCCGGTCAATGGCTTTGACCTGGCTTACTTCGGTGATCCGCGCTACATCGGGTGGGGCGGCGGCGTACCCGTCGTCGTCGACGGCGTCGTTGTCGGCTCGGTTGCCGTGAGTGGCCTGCCGGAACAAGAAGACATGGAAGTGGTGCAAGTCGGTGTGGCGGCGATTGTTGGTTGAATTACCCACTAATCCGCGCCCCAAGAGCCAACTGCATCCAACGCTCTTCCGTTATCGATAAGACGGTCGGTGAAAAACGGGACCGTCGCTGAAGACAGATTAGATTGGCGCTATTCGCCCACATCCGGTAATTGAAACGCCTGACGAGTTTGCTTAATTCGTCAGGCGTTTTGTTATTCACGTGGAATTTCTATCACTACGCTGCTTACGGCTTCGTCCACGCAGACCAACTCGAATCGTATTGCGTGCCGCTGCGTTGATAAGTGAACTGATACTGCACCACTTGTCCGGCGCTCAAGCCGCTGATGGTATATTCCCAGCGAGCCGTGCTGCTGTTATACGTCATCTGCACGTTTTGCTGCGCTAAGCCTGGTCGGATGTAGTGCAGAATCACATAGCCGGCCGTCCAACCGTCGGGCTTAAACCAGGCGCGCGCCTGAGTCGCGCTGACGTTATTCACGCCGTAGGTAAAGCCGTTGCCTGAAACAGGGGTGGCGGTCGGCGCCGGAGTCGGTGTGGCGCTTCCGAACGTCCACGCAGACCAACTCGAGTCGTATTGCGTGCCGCTGCGTTGATAGGTGAATTGATATTGCAGCACCTGACCTGCGCTCAAGCCGCTCACGGTATACTCCCAACGCGCCGTGCTGTGGTTGTAAGCCATCTGCACGTTTTGTTGTGTCAGCCCGGGTCGGATGTAGTGCAGAATCACATAGCCGGCGGTCCAACCATCGGGCTTGAACCACACGCGCGCCTGAGTCGCGTTGATGCTCTCCGCGCCGGAGGTAAATCCGTTGCCCGTGATGGGTGTCGCAGTAGGCACCGGCGTTGAGGTTGCACCGCCCGGCGTTGGTGTTGGCCCGCCCGAGGCATAGTACACGCGCACGTAATCGACCAACATCGGCATGCCGGAAACGGTCGAGCTGGTGGGATTGCCCGGCCAACCGCCGCCGATGGCCACATTCAAGATGACGAAGAAGCCGTGATTCGTGGCATTGTTCCACGTCGTCGCGTCCACTTGATTGGCATTCACGGTCAAGAATTGGACACCGTCCAGATACCAGCGGATTTGCTGCGGCGAAACGCTCTTGTCAAACTCCATGCGATAGGTGTGATAACCGGCTTGCAAACTCGGTGATCCGCCTGCGACGGATCCGCCAATCCCGATGGTCTCGTTGCACGGCCCGCCGGGATTCACGCCACAGTGCAGCGTAGCATACTCGGTGTTGACCCCATTGACGTTCTCCATGATGTCGATCTCACCGACGCTGGGCCAGTTCAGGTAGTTGCCACGGAACGGTGCACCCAACATCCAGAATGCGGGCCAGTACCCCTGAGCAGATGCGCCTGTGACATTCGGCAATTGAATCCGTGCCTCGACGGCCAGGGCTCCGCCCGCCGGAGGTTGAAAGTCCGTACGCTGTGTCTCGATGCGGCCCGACGTCCAACCGGCAATGGGATCGCTGCCGGTATGGATCGGCTTGATCGCAAGGTGGCCGGAACCATCGTGGTAGACGTTGGCCGTGCTGCTCGACATCACTTCCACCTCGCCGGTGCCCCAGCCCGTGGGGCAACCCGCACAGCCATACCCGGTGCCCGTATCATACAGCCAGTTGGCCGTGTTGACGCCCGTATTGGCCGAACCGTTAAACTCGTCACTCCATTGCAGAGTCCAGGCGCCCAGAGCGGCCATGGGCTGCGCATTCACTCGGGCGGGAACGATCAGCGCGCCGAACAGCAAGACGCTAACCACCAGAACCATACCTGCGACAAACAGTTTTGCTGACGATGGGTGAGACAATCGGTGATTCATCACAACGCTCCTCTTTCTGTGGTGTTAGTGGGCCGGTGCCCCAGACCAACTTGAATTTCGATAAGCGTCATTGAAGACCTGGCCTGACGCGGGGAAGTGGCGTCCAGCCTCGACCGAAACGTAGATTCAACACTGCTATTGTAATGACAGGGTTAACGATTGTCTTGAAGAAAAGCGTTAAACACCTGGACAGTTCAGCGAAATGTCGGCCACGCAGGAATAGCCGATTTGTCCAAAGTGCGGTAGACTCCCGCACGGCCAGCGGGGTGCTAGTCAAATTTTCACGGGAGGTCAGGCGAACATGCGTCTCGAACAGGCCGATCACACAGCGGCCATGGGCTGGTACGTTGGCCCGTGGAATTCCACCCTCCCCCTGGCGGTGGGCTATGCCCATGCCGGGATTGACGAACCACACGTCCATTCGCAACTTACTGAGATCTACCTCGTGACGCGCGGCACCTCTGAAATTCGCATCGAGCAGGAAACGATCGCGCTGCAAGCCGGTGACCTGCTTATGGTCGAACCCGGCGAGGCGCACACCTTCTTGTCCAACTCACCCGATTACTTTCACATCGTGATCCATACACCGGCCCTATTCGGCGACGACGCTCGCCGCGAAAAGCAAACTGTACCCCGATCGCGTTTAGGGCTGGACTAACCTGTAGCAACACAAGGAGAGACACCCTTGGCCGTTATCTATCAAAACGACTTGAGCGAGATGCGTGACTTGTTCCTCGGCCATGGTGAGGCCGAAGCGGTGGTGTGGCAGGGACGCCGTGCGTTGAAGTTGAACGGACTGGTGATTCTCCCCGATCTCGTCCTGACCGAGGGTCATGTCGAAGTGCAGATCGGCGCAGACGGCGCGGCCTATCCGGGCATTGCCTATCGGGTGGCCGACAAGTCGAATTACGAGTTGGCTTACGCACAGCCGCACACGAGCGGTCTCTGGGATGCACTGCAATACGATCCAGTCTTCCATCACTGCAACACGTGGCAGTTGTATCACGGCCCGGCCTATCAACAAGCGGCAAAAGTGCCTACCGGCGCGTGGTTTAAGTTCTCGATCGACTTCCAGGATCAGCGCGCCGTCGTCCGCGCGGGCGATCAAGCGCCGTTGCTGCTCAACCGATCGGCTCACACCCACCGCGACGGCTTGATCGGGTTGTGGACGTACTTGCCTGCGCACTATTGCGATCTGCGTGTCACTACGCTGGAACACGATCTCCCCCCGGCGGCTCCCGACCAACCGATCGATCCCGGCAACATCGATGCGTGGTTTGTAGAAGGCTTTGGATCGATCGCGTGCGAACCGACCGGCATTCTCAATCTCAATCGCTATTTACCGTTATCCGTGGGTGAAGTACGCCTCTCGCGTTGGATCGACGTGACAGCCGCAGACTCGATCGAGTTGGACGTAGGCTTCAGCGACGAACTGACGCTGCAGATCGACGACCAAGTGATCTTCACCGGGCGCAACGTCTTCCAGAGCCTGTCAGCCAATTGGGCCACGCGCGGCTACGTCGAACCGACGACACACCTGCGCCAGGCGCTCACGCCGGGGCGGCACCGTTTGACAGCGATCTTGAAGAACACCGAATATTTTGGCTGGGGGCTGATCGTCAATGTGCACGGAGGCAACTTCAAGCTGTCGCCGGCGGGCTTGGGTTAGATCGGCATCGATCTGCTGAGGGTTTGGCGAGAGGCACACGTGATGAAACACCGATTAAAATTGGTCGTTCTTCTATGCTATCTTTTGCTCGCGGCCTGCCAAGCGCCTGCTCCGGGCATAGGCGATTCACCGCTAGCAGCACCTGCCGGACGCGGCCCCGCGATTACCTGCACGGTTGAACCCGCTCAAAACTACCACAACTTGAATATGGAATCCATTCGATTGACAACCGATTATGTTCTCGCCTTGACGCCATATGGCTTCTACCGCGCGACATTGAAAGAACATCGCTGGGTACACCTTCACTGCCCTGGAAATCTTCCAACCGAAGGTTCTTTTGCGAGTCATGTTCAGCCAACTGATCCAATACTTTTCAGTACGAAACAGGGTCTTTTCAGCACGAGCGATAATGGCAATACCTGGCACTTGGTTTCCAACGCATACTCGTTCGACAATGCATTCGTTCATCCAGATGGAACTTTATATGCCATCACTACTATCAGGTTCCCATGCCCAGAATCTATTCATGATGCTAAAAGCGCACTCGATTTCCTGCGTGGAAAGTCTTGGAACCATACTTGCCGTAGTAGAAGCTTTATCGTGATGTCATCAGACTTTGGGCAAGACTGGCATGATATTACAAATAATATTGATCGTAAGTTTTACCTCCAGAGAATTTCACCCGATCCCGATCATTCAGATCTCATTGTATTAGATGGAGGAGCATTTAACGATTACATTCTGCAGGCTACGGATAAAAACTATAACTGGCAGATGTATAAAACGTCGAACTGGCGAAAGAATCACGCCCTCTCCAGCCAAGACTTCTTCGCAAAAGATTATCGGGCGCAGACCCATTACTATGCGCTAGGCGCAACCCTGACCAACTACTTTGACTACAACTTCGGAGAGCAGGTGTACTTGCCCGGGTTTGACCTCTTGACCGATCAAACGGATTACGCCTTTGTTCCGGCTGGCAGCAAAATCATCACGGCCACTATCAAGTTCCTGCCTGCCACAGATTCCGCTCAATTAATCGATCTGAAAGACAGCACCGATCTTTGGGGGATACGGATTCTGGATAGTGCCGGTCAT
>JAUQXC010000632.1 GCA_030834825.1 Thermoflexales bacterium | reverse complement strand
CGGGCGAGCAAGGTATAATGGCAGCATGCTGCCAGAATCATCGTCCTTGCCTTCACCTCAAGAAGAGGAGCGCCGCTTCACGCGACCTTTCTTTGTGCTGGTGGTTGTCAGCCTGCTGGTAACTTACGGTTACAGCGTGCTGTTTACGCCTGCCCTGCGTGATCCGCTGCGCCTGGTGCTCTTCACCATCTTGATCCTCATCTCGGGTGTGTTGCACTGGATGTTCACCACCCTGCGCGTCGATCTGCGCCGGATGGTTCCGTATCTGGTGTTGCAAGGCTTGTTGTGCTTTGTCACCACCCTCGTCGGCGACAATGTCAGCCTGGCCATTGGCCTGTATATGATGATGATCGGTGAAGCGTTGGGTGTGCTGGGTATCAATTGGCGCGGCTTTGTGGCCACGGTTTACTTTCTAGCTTTGTCGGCCGTCAACTTCTACGCGCTGCTCCAAGGCCGGGAACTTGCCGTGTGGGTTCTGACGGTTCTGCCCACCATCGTCTTTGTCCTGATGTTTGTGTGGCTGTTCAAACGGCAGGATCAGGCGCGGGAAGAAGCGCAGCACGCGCTGCGCAAGCTGGATGCCGCACATCGCCAATTGACTGAGTACGCGGCACAGGTAGAAGATTTGACGTTGACGAGTGAACGGCAACGCATGGCACGCGAACTGCATGACACGTTGTCGCAGGGCCTGGCCGGGTTGGTCTTGCAGTTGGAGGCAATCGATTCACATCTGTCGCGCGGCAACGGGACCAAGGCGCAGGCGATTACGCAGCAGGCGATGGAACGTGCGCGATCGACTTTAGCCGATGCGCGCCGGGCCATCGATGATTTGCGTTCAGGCGATCTGGCCGAGCTCGATCTGGAAACGGCGGTGCGCCAGGAAGCCGAGCGGTTTACGGCGGCCACTGGTATTGCCTGTGACCTGGCCATCGCGTTGCCAACGCCGTTGTCTGAGCTCGTGCGCGATAATACGGTGCGCGTGGTGGCCGAAGCGCTGACGAACGTCGCGCGTTATGCGCGTGCTCAGCATGTGACGGTTAACCTCCGCGCAAGCGATCAATCTCTCACGGTCGAAGTCTGCGACGACGGGGTGGGCTTTGATCCGGCGCAGGTCGGCGCCGGGCACTACGGCCTCATCGGCTTGCGCGAACGGACCCGTTTGATCGGCGGCGCGTTGAACATCGAGAGTACGCCCGGGCAGGGGACGACGTTGAAAGTACAGCTGCCATTGGCTGTTAGTGGTTAGTTGTTGGTCGTTGGTTTCTAGTTAAGCCATTCTGTTTACGTATTACTCGTTACTCATCCCACATCATGTCACCTATCACGATCCTCATCGCCGATGATCACGACGTCGTCCGTGACGGCCTGCGCCTGATCCTCGAATCGGAAGACGATTTCGTCGTCGCGGGCGAAGCCGCCAACGGTGCGGAAGCGGTGCAGCTGTGCGACGAACTCCACCCGCAGGTGGTGCTGATGGATCTGCGTATGCCGGGCATGGACGGTCTGACGGCCATCAAGCACATCCGCCGGCAGCAGCCCGACATGAACATCGTGATCCTCACAACCTATAATGAAGACACTTTGATGATCGAAGGGCTGCGGGCGGGTGCGCGGAGCTATTTGTTGAAAGATACCAAACGGCAGGTCTTGTTCGATACGTTGCGAGCTGCGGCGCGGGGCGAATCGCTCTTGTCGCCGGATGTGATTGCGCGGGTCATGGCTCAATCGGGTGGCGGGTCAGCCGCCGTTTCTAAGACCACCGCGAGCAACGAGCTCACACTGACCGATCGTGAGCAAGAAGTGCTCAGCGGCGTGGCGCGCGGCGAGCGCAGCAAGGAGATCGCGGCACGGCTGGGAATCACGGAAAGAACCGTGAAGGCGCACCTCGCCAGCATCTACCACAAATTTGGCGTCGATTCGCGCGCGGCCGCGATTGCGGTGGCGTCGCAACGGGGAATGCTGCCTAAAGACCTATCCTAGTCACTTGGTTACGAATGGCACCTCGATTTTTGCAAATTCCCTCTTGACAAGCGCAAAAAGTGGGCTATGATGTAAGCATATTGGGAGCGCTCCCAGTTTTTCTGAAACATGGGCGCTCCTGTAACCCAAACCCAGAACTATGACTCAATTCGACCAGGCCCAATCCTGGTCGCCTCAAATCGCTGATATGGCAGTGATGAACTAGCTTGCCGATCGGTCCGCCCGTTTTTCTCCAACCCCGATCGGCTTGGCG
>JAUQXC010000631.1 GCA_030834825.1 Thermoflexales bacterium | reverse complement strand
ATCGGGCAGGGGCGTGGGCCGTTGATTCAGCGCATCGTTAAAGCATGGCGCATATTGTTCGATCAGCAATCGTTCGGCGGCGTTGAGGTCGTGCTGAACGGCGGCAAACCGATCGGCCTGCGAACTCCACAACTCGATCGTGAAGTTCATCGACTTCGGCCAGTTGCACAAGATGAAGCGTCCCACCACCGAGCGAGCTTTGTAGCCATCGTAAATATGCTGCCAGACACGTTCGTAGGCCAGGTACGATTGACCGACGTAAAAGACCACCTCAGCTGCGCGAAAGAGGTACAAATCGAAAGCGCGCCACTCCGGCGGACATTCGGCGACGATGAGGAAACGCTTGAGTGCGAGGGCAAGGTGATGCTCAGGCATGCCACTCGCCTTCCAGGATGGCATACAGCAACATATCCCACCAGCGATCTTTGAAGTATTCTTTCTCGCGCAGACGGCCTTCCAGCTTCAGGCCGAGTTTTTCCAACACGCGGGCCGATGCCACATTGTCGGCAATACACCACGCGGTAATGCGGTGCAGTTTCAGTTCCGTGAAACCAAAGTGCACGATGGCGCGGGCAGCTTCCGTAGCATAGCCGTGTCCCCACTGATCGGGAGCGAGCTCGTAGCCGATGTCGGCTTCGTGCGCATGGGCGGCTGCCAGACGAATGCCGCAGTTGCCGATGAGGTGCTGTGTGTCTTTCAACACGACGGCGAGTTGAAACTTGTGGCGCGGTTGTTCACGCTGTTGGTCGACGAACAGCTGCACGAAGCGCTGCACATCCTGTGGCGTGCGATCGATCCACGCGTAGTATTGCAGGTAGCGCGGATCGCGTTGATAGGCCAGGACAGCCGGCCAATCGGCGGCGACAAAGTCACGCAGGATAAGACGCTCGGTACTGAACTGCATGCAACACAACCTAAATCGCTATGGCGGCACCCATTGCGGTAAGGCCAGCCGCAGCGGCACCGTCAAGACAGGATAGTAACCACAGATACCAGCTGAAAGGCACGAGCCATGTTAGCTCGGGCCAGGCCGCTGCCTCAGGCGCGATCTCAAAGTCGGCCGATAAGTGCAGGACGCCGGATGGTTTGAAGCGAATCAGCGGCACATCGCCTGCGGTTTTGATCTGATAGTCGGTCTGCCAGAAGTTGGTACTGGCCAGCAGCTGGCGCTCGCCGCTCAGTTCAAGTGTGCCACCGTCCCGCCAGGTATGCGGCTTGAAAAAAGCGAGGTTCTCCTCCGCACCGCAGACACGCACACTTACCTGCGGGTGCCAGAAGCCGGTGCGCTTGAACGTCCAGCATCCATCCGCGCTTTCGGCTGTGGCAAACGTGCCAAACTCTGAACGAAAACGCAGGGTGGCGGCCAGCTGGCCGTCGGCGTGCAGCTCAAACTCGTATTTGCGGGCATTAGGCTGCCCCCATTTCAAATCCATCCCGATGAGTTCACGTGCAGATTTCATGGTTCACCTTTCTGATCGTTTTAGGAGCTCGTCTGGCGAGAGACGCTCGAACGCCATGGGGCCTTCTCTCGATCCGTGCGGATTGATGCGCCCGGTTGAGCGTTCCAGGTGGGCCGCGGTTGCGACTTCGGCTCGACGCAGTTCGCTGCGCGTGAGCAGGATCACTGCGGCCAGGATCAAGCCGCCGCCCAGCAACGTGATCCAGTGCAGTTTCTCTTGGAAGAGCAGTGCGGCCAGCACCACTGTTACCACCGGCTCAAAGGTGGACAACATTGACGCATCCGTGGGGCCGATACGCTGGAGGCCTGCCAGAAAAGAGGTCACCGGAATGATCGTGGCGATGAGGGTGATCGCCGCAATCGTCAACCAGCCATCCCCCGTCGTCGGCCAGTGCGATCCATTGAGCGCCATCAACACCCCATAGACCAACCCGGCTGAGGCAAAAATCACTGCGGAAGAAGACCTGGCCGAAACTTGTTTCAGCACACCCGTGCCGACGATGATGTAGACCGAGTAGATCGCCGCTGCGCTGATCGCCAGCAGAATGCCCGTCCACTGGCCGCCCTGCGGATCGACGAGCAGCGCCACGCCGGTAGTCGCCAATGCTAACGCCATGACTTTAACGCGGGTGAGTTTTTCTTTCAGGAAGATGATTGCGAGGCTGGCGACAAAGCTGGGAAAGAGATAGAGCAACAGCGCCACCAAACCTGCCGAGGCATAGCGTGTGGCGGTGAGGTAACAGAACGATTGGCCCACGTACCCGATCGCGCCCATACCCATCAACAGCGCCAGCGGCTTGCCGCGTGGCACCCCTTCGCGCCGCAGGATAAGCCAGCCACTCAGGATGAGCGCGGAGAACGTGAAGCGCAGAAAGAGGAGCGTGAACGTATCGAGTCCAGCGGCGTAAGCATAACGGCCAAAGATCGCCAGTGTGCCGAACGAGGCGGCGGAGATGATGATGAAGACGATGCCGAGTGCGCGGTTCATGGAGTGTAATTTTACTCCGATTTTACGCACGCGGAAGTGTGCCGCAACTGAACGACAAATAAAACCCCGCCTGTATTCAAAGTGAACACAGGCGGAATTCATTCTGCCATGCGTTGCCTAAGGGCCGGGGACTACTCAGCCAGAATTAGAGGCAGCAAATTGATGTATTGGAGATGCAGGTTGGTTTGGTGAAAATTGTTTGCCCTTTCTACTTCGCTCGCAGCGGGACTAATGCTCACGGTGTTGGTCAGCGTGTTGATACTCGTGATTGTCGAGGTGACCGCCGCCGTGATGAAGATCGTGTGCGGTCCGCTCTGGGCCGCGAGATCACCCAGGTCCCAAATCAATGAATTTGACATGTTCGCTGGTGGTAGGCTGGCCGCGACGAAAGTCACTTGAGCAGGCAAGGTCGCTGTCAGCTGCACGTCATAAGCCGGTACGAGCGCCTGGTTGCCGTAAGTGAGCTGATAGGTAATGGTGCTTCCCAACCGAGCAACAGGCGGATTAGCCAGCTGCACCCAAGTATCAGGATAACCGGAGCCAAGCGTCACTTCATCTAGATACACTTGAGCAGGCAGGTCCTTTGTCCCGTGGAGCATGAAGGTCAAAGTGATGGCCTGTCCCTTCCAGGCCGTGAGATCAAACCACTGATACGTCCAATCAGTCGTGTCGAAGGTGGTGGTGAAAATGGTCGTCGTGGTAACACCATCTGTCACTTGAAAGTCGAGTACGCCCTCAGGGACCATGGTGCCGAATGGATACGTCCGCCCTTGGCCGTTATTGTACAGCCTGACTAATTCCTCGGACGTTAGCACGCGCTTCCAGAAA
>JAUQXC010000630.1 GCA_030834825.1 Thermoflexales bacterium | reverse complement strand
GGCAATTTTCCCTGGAGGTGTCACCATGTCCACTGACTTTTCTAGCCTAAAGCCCGATCTGAGCAGCGTCCCCGTCGATGCGCCGGAGATCGAGCGGATGCGCGTGCTGATCGAGACCATCAGCGCCTACATCGACTATTTTCACGGGGGCTCCGTCAAGATGGAATCCTATACTGATGGCGTCTTGAAGATCGCCATGGCCGGTGCGTGCCTGGGCTGCCCGCTCTCTGCCGAGACGCTGCATGGTTGGGTGGAGGGCACGGTCAAGCAATTCTTCCCCGATCTGAAAAGCGTCGTCGCCGCTTAATGAAGCGCCGCTTTACGGAAGCGCTGCGTAACACGTCACACTCGCTCCCGCCTGCCGGCATTTTCATTGACAACTCACTTGTTCTGACTATAATACGCGCAGTCTTGCCCGCGTGGCGGAATTGGCATACGCAGCAGGTTGAGGGCCTGTGCCGCAAGGCGTGGAGGTTCGAGTCCTCTCGCGGGCACTCAAGACAATCAGGTGGCAGTACTGGAGCCCCGCCTCACGCGGGGCTTCTGTTTTGTATTACAATGGCGGCGTGTCACGATCACTCTCATGACTCGTCACTTCAGGCAGTGGATATGCGGCGATTTAATGGACTGAGTGCGATCGGGTTTCTGATCGCACTCGTGATGTTTAGCGGGTGTGTCAATCCAGGCCCGGCGGCAGGGTCGGCCACCCGATCGGCTGTGCGAACGACGGCGGCTTCCACTTCATTCCCGCCTTCCCAAGGACGCCCCCAGGCGGGGCAGGCCGCTACCGTCCGGCCGTCAGCCGCCGCCAAAACCACACCTTTTACTGGCGTGACGATCATGCACACCGTCCAACCAGGCGAGAATCTCTATCGCATCGCGCAGAAGTACGGTACATCGGTGCAAGCCATCGCCCAGGCCAACGGCCTCACGGATGTGACCTTCATCACGGTCGGGCAAAAGATCGCCATCCCCAATATTCAGGCGACCACCGAGCCGGAACCGACCGTTCTGCCGACGCTAACGCCCTCGCCCCTTCCCACGGTCACGCCCCAGCGCAGCCCAACGTCCACCATCGATCCCAACGTGACACCGACGTTGACGCCGCCCCCGCCGAATAACGTGAATGGGGTGCAGCTCGATCAATTTGTGGTCATGTCGTCCACTGTGCGGACGAACGTCCGCCGGATTTTTGCCAGAGGCCAACAGCTGGGCCGTGATCCCCGCCGCTTTTCAAAGATCGGCGACAGCATCATCGAGCATCCCCATTTCATGGTCAAGTTCGATACGCCCGACTACAACCTGGGCAAGTATGCTTATTTGCAGGATGTACTGAATTACTATCAAGGCTCGTATGGGCGCGACAGTCTCGCGGTCCGGCGCGGCTTGCATTCCTGGACGGCGATGAATCCGGCGTGGGCCGACAAAGCTCAGTGTTTGCCCGAGGAGGGTCCGGTGGCGTGTGAGTTCCGCGTTCACCAACCGAGCATCGCGCTCATCGTCCTCGGCTCCAACGATGTGGGTGTGCCCGACACTTTCCGCCAGAGCATGGAAGGGGTGGTGCAGTACACGATCGATCAGGGTGTAATCCCCGTTATCCTCACCAAGGCCGATCGGCATGAGGGCGCCGACAATATCAACAATCTCATCCTGAAAGAGACGGCCGCCAAGTTCAACGTGCCGCTGCTGGATTTCGATGTGGTGGCCGGGACGTTGCCCAATCGCGGCCTCGATCCGAAAGATGGCACGCATCTGACGTTTTATCACTCTCACGACTATTCGGTCCTCGCCGCCTTTACCAAAGGCCACGGCGTGCAGGATTTGACGACGGTCATCCTGCTGGATCAGCTGTGGCGTTTGTTGGGGTTGAATCGATAAAGGCAGTTCGACCGCTCAATTTCTTCCCGGAGTCAAGATCACGATCATGCTTAAGAAATTAGTCTTTACCATGCTTCTCGCTTCTTTCGTTCTCGCGGCGTGTGGCGGCGGTGCATCCGGCGGTGAGGCTGCGGCCCAGGCCGTCGAGGCCTACTTGACCGCCAAAGTGAAGGTCGATCAGGAAGGGGTGCGCCAGCGATTGTGCTCAGAAAAGGAAAAGGACTTTGAGACGGAAGCCACCACGTTCCTGGGCGTGACCGATCCGAAGATCGAAGGAATGCAGTGCACCTGGCTGGGCGATAACAAAGTCAAGTGCGCGGGTAAGATCGTGGCGCAGTATGGAGCCGAGACGAATGAATTTCCGCTGGTCACTTATCGCGTCGTGCAGGAAGACGGCGAGTGGAAGTGGTGCGGAGAGACACACTAGGGGGTGAGTCGAAGAATGCGCCTTCGACTCCGCCGCTCAGGCTGCCTAATCGGGTGGGTGATAAAATGCGGAACCTGCGACGTGACTTTCTCGTCGCGCTGCTGTTGTGCGCGATCATCATCCTGGTGATCATCGTCACGACGGACAGCGCTCCTCAATGGATTTATCAGGGATTCTAGGACTAGATTTCCGAAGTCTCCGGCGAACCGGCGGTTCGCACGACTTCGGAAATCTTGGGTGACATGACCTTCGATCTCCGCGCCATCCTCATCTTCCTCATCGCGGCCTGGTTGTATGCCGGTCTGCTGCCCCAGCGCCTGCGCGCCTGGGCGTTGCTGGTCGGCAGCGTCGTCGCCATCTATTGGCTGCAGCCCAATCTGCCCATTCGCTTCAGCACGTTCATCTTTCCGACCGCCACGCTGATTCTGACCATGGCGTTGTGGTGGTTCTCACG
>JAUQXC010000629.1 GCA_030834825.1 Thermoflexales bacterium | reverse complement strand
CTTGCTGCGAACCGAGCGTGCCATAGATGAAGTGCGTGGCGCTGAACGGCGACATATCGCGCAGCCACGGCGTTTTACCGCTGAGCACGATGGCCGCGCCGCCGTTGACGCCCACGCGCCCAAACGCGAAGTCATCTTTGCCATCGCGATCGAGATCGCCCAGGGGGGCCAGACCTTCGCCCAACGGCGGATAGCCGATCGTGCCAACGGTCTCGCGGAACGAGATATCCGCCGTCGTCGACAGCGGCTGTGTGGGCAGATACGGATTTTCGGGTTTGCGGCCAAACACCACAAACAGCCGCGAAATGCCGGGCAGCGGATCACCGATCAACATGTCGCGCAATCCGTCGTCGTTGACATCGCCCACTGATGAGACGCGCTGCTGTTGACCATCGCCCTGTAAGCGCGCGATCGAGTTGACGCTGGCCAGAGCGGACGTGGGCCATTCCTGTCTCGATCGGCCGTTGATCAACGACACGATCAGATTCGTCGCCATCAGGAAGTCGGACAGGCCGTCGCCGTTGGTGTCGCCCACGCCCGCGATGTCGGGCATTCGTGGTGCAGTGCAGGGCGGAATGATGCAGGCGCGGCCATAGATGCGCGACTGATGCGACGTGGGCACGCCGCGCTCGCGACCAAAGTACACGTACACCGGTTCATACGCATTGCCCTCACTCGCCGCGCCGATCAATACATCGGACAGGCCATCGCCGTCGAGATCGCCGCCGCTCGCCACTGAGCCGCCGAAGGCCAGTGTTGTCGTGGGGCTGATGCGCCAGTCGGCGCCGCTGCTCAAATTAATCGTCGTCGGCCACGTGCGTTTACCCAACAGCAAGTAGGCGCGGCCGTCACCGCCATTCACATTCGGATCGCCGATCAGCAATTCGCCGATCCCATCGCCGTTCACATCGAACAAGCCCGGCGGATTGATCGCGAGGGTGGGCGTCCACGTGTACGGGCCGGTGAAATCGACTTCGCCGAAGATGCGCACATCGGCCTGCGTGTAGTCCAGCGTCGAGGTATAGCCGTTGGGTTTGCCGAAGAAGAGGCCGACTTCGAACGGTTTGGCGGGATCGTAGCTCAGCGTCGCCACGTCGTCGATCGTGTCGCCATTGAGATCGCCGACGATGTGACCCACGCTGTCCAGATCGTTCGGTTGATCGACGAGGAAAGCGGTGTCGCGCGCCGACAATGTCTGCGAGACAGGATAGGCTGGCGACGTGTTGCGTGTGCCGTTCAACGCGGTGTCATCGGCGCGGCCGCCGAGACTGATCGAAGTCGTCGAGATCGTCTGCGGCGGGCGGATGAACGTGAAGGGCGGATCGTCGTCGATGAGCACGTACAGCGCATCGCTGTTGGCGCGCACGTTGCCCGCCCGATCGATCGCACCGAGGTTCAACTGATACAGGCCCTGGGCCGAGGGCGAAGCTTTGCCGCTGGGCGGTGAAGCAGGCAGCGAGAAGCGCGTGCTGAAGTCGGTGGAGACCGCGCCTGGATTTGACAGGATTGATTGGCCGCGCAGATATTCCGTGCCGCTCAACGTGAAGTGCTGCGCCAGCACCTGCGCATTGCCCGCACCCGAAACGTAGGCGGCGCCCGTCGTATCCGTTAGGCGACCGGTGATGGTGAACGCGGCCAGCGATTCCACGCTGAAGGTGGTGCTGACGAACTTCACGCCATCGACTTCGAACGTGCCGCCGGAGGGGATGGTGCTGTCAGCGTAGAAAACGATCGGCCCGGCGAGCGGACCGGCAACGCCATAGTTGTCGTAGCTGCGCACGAACAAGGTATACGTCCCATCGGCGGGCGGTGTGAAATCGTAATACCAACCCGAGCCATACAGACTGCCGACGACGGCCGATTTCCAATCGGGGTTGGCGCAGACCGGCGTGGTCTTCACGCACACCTGCACGCTGCTCACGCCTTCGGGATCGTCGGCGTTACCTTGCAAGCGAATCGGGCTATACAACGCGCTTTCGATCGATCCAGAAGTGGGCAGCGTCACGGAGATCAGCGGCCCGCCCCGATTGATCAACAATTCGACGGCGTCCGTCACCACGCTCGTGATGCCCGATTCCACAAAACTGAGCTGCGCGGTCACGGTCACCACATCGGGCGGGATGACCGCCGGCAAGCCTGTAATGGTCGTGCTGAACTGCCGATTAAGCCCTAACGGAGCAAACGACCAACCGTAATTGTTGGCGGGCAGCCCCACGCGCGCCGTCGCTTGATTCAACTGCGGATTAGGATCGACGGGCAGCAGCTTCGCGCTGGTCGAGACGTTGTTAAACCCGATCGGCAGGGCCACCGTCAAGATCGGCGTTTGCGCCAGAGTCTGATCGCCCTGCCACGGATAGCTGCCTACTTTGAGGCGCGTGCCACCGCCATACACCAGTTCTTGCGAGATCGAGATGCTGAGCTTTTCGAGATTGAACGCGTTGGGGCCGGACTTCTTTTCCTTCTCTTTGGTGTCGCTGCGCCCATCACGATCGGCGTTGGCGAGGCGCGGATTGGGGAAGGCTGCCGGATCGGGGAGACCCGGATAGGCATCGTTCATCTCAATGCGCCACGGCACGACGATCGATGTTTGATAGGGCCACCACTTCGCCACTTCTTCGCCGTCGTTCAAGCCGTCTTCGTCGGTGTCGGCCTTGTGCGGATAGGTGCCCAGCACGAACTCTTGATCGTCGGGCAGGCCGTCGCTATCGGTGTCGTAGAGGCACGGCGACGATTCGTAATCGAATAACTCAAAGCGATCGCTTAAGTTGTCGTTCGCGCCCGGCTCGCTGCTCAACGTGTATTGCGTGTTCGTGTAACCGCACAGGCCGTTGTCGATGCCGAACACACCCTGATCGATGTTGCCGCCCATGTCGTCGCCGTCGGGATCGTGATTGGTGAGTTCTTCCCACTCCCACAACTGGGTCAGCGTGCGCGGCAGGATGTCAAAGTAGATGTAGCTGACGCTGGGCGGCGAGGCGTAATTCTCGTCGTACACATCGCAGTCCAGCCCGAAAATGCCGCAGTTTTCCCACGTCTGCTTGATGCCCAGCGAGATATCGGTGGAGACGATGCCGTTCACCTTGGGCTTACGGGGTGAGATGGTCAAGCGCGCCGTCGAGAAGTAATCGCGTACGCGGAACTCGAGGGGCAGTTCAATGTTGGGCAGGCCCGGAACCTGGTTGGTCCAGTAAATGCCCGACTTGCTGTGTGAGTCGTCGCGGCTGTAGTTCCAGTCGTATTCGCGCTGCAGATAGAAGTTCTGACACTGACCGCTGACCGCGGCTTGAGCGTATTCCGGAAATTCGTCGAGTTGATTGGTGCTCTGCAGGAACTGGAAAATCTGGAAGCCGCACAACTCAAAGGGATCGCCGTTGGCATAGCGGCCCAGCCGCAGCCACGCCCGCGAGCGTTTCAGCGCGTCGCTCTCGCCACTCATCGTCACCGTGCCCGTGATGGTGAAGCCAAAGCGATCGCCCGCGATGAGGCCGCCCAGCGGCGCGTCGTCGAACGATCGGAACTGCATCGGCCCCACCTGCGGTGAACCGAGGATCGACGCCAGTGCTTCTGGATCAGGATTTACCGCATCGAAGAACGCGCCGATTGGATCGAGGAAGGCGGCGATCACTTCGCCCACTTTGCCGAAGTAGTCTTTGAGGAAGCCCGTCACCAGCTTGACGATGGCGATGGCGATGGCGACGATCGTCCCGATGGGGAAGATCGTCGCGACCACGAACAGCACGATCGCGAGCGCGATCTCAAAGATCGCTTTGAGGATCACGCCGATGATGCCCAGCACGCTGAGGTTGCCGGTGGCGATCTGCATGAACATGTTGAACAGCGACGCAAACACGGTGATAATCAATCCCACAAACGCGAGGTTGCCGCTGAGCGAGGCGAGCTCGCCCGTCACCGCTTTCAGCACCTCACTGACGACCTGTGTGCCCTTGGTCACCAGAATTTGAATGGTGTTCCACAGCTCCTGAATCTTCTTGAAAATTTCCAACAGGCGGAATAACACCTTGACCACGTCGCCGAGGAAATCCAGATCGATCACGGAGGCCAGCCAGGTCAGCACGTTGATGGCGGTCTGCGTGAACTCGATCAGCGACGCGGGCGTAATTGACACGTCACCCGCGAAGAAATCCTTGAAGCCGCCCACCACGTCTTCAGCGTAACCGACGACGGTATTCCATTGATCCTCCAGCCATTGTCCCGGCCCGCCCGGATACTGCATCACGCCTAAGAGGAAATCGACCACCTGCCGGAATTCAGAGGGCAGGCCATTTAGCAGCCCATATTGATCGAGCAGATCGAGGATGTCCGCGTAGAAGTTGGGATCGCTCAACGCGTCGGTGATGTTCGTCAGATCCAGATCGCCCAGCGCCTGCATGACGGTCTGGCCTTGATGCCAGACTGTCGTGGCCAGCTCCAGCACCGTCAGCGCGTCATTGTAGTATTGCTCGATCTGGCCGTAAATCTCGTTGAACTGGCGCTCGACATCCTTCAGCACTTCGTCGAGGCCCAGCATCGTCCAATCGCCTGCGGCGGGGACATAGGGCATGTCGCCGATGGACGCGACCAACAAGCTGCCCGCCGACGGATCGAACTTGTACGTTGCCAGCTTCAACGTGCGGCTGGTGGCGATCTGCTTGACACACAGATTCAGGGTCAGATCGTTGAAGTTGACGTCCGTTAATTCATCGACGTTGAGTGTGGCCGTGCGCTGTTCGGTGGCGAGGATCAACGTGGGCGTATAGTTGTGACTGGGATACAGGCTGTTGAGGATGCTGCGTGTCGTCGTCACGTTGACGTTCAACATGAGATCGTCAAGGTGCTTGAAATTCTGCGGTTCCGAGACGCGGAAGGTCTGCGTGATGCCCCAGTGCTCGGTGATGGTCGCGGTGTTGCCGATGTTGAAGCGATTGTAGATGTCGGTCAGGCTCAAGCGTCCGCTCAGGTATTGCGCTTCCATGCCCGCGCGCAGCAGCGCGATCGGCCCCGCGTCGAAGCGTTGATTCGCCACGGGATACGCGCCTGCCACAATCGCCGAGGCGCCGCCTTGCCGCGACACGCGCACGCCCGTGATCTGATACCCCTCATCGTAGATCACCAAGCCGTAGTTGCCGGTGGGGCTGGGCACCATCTGGCCAGAGCCGTCATCGGCGGGGCGCAGCACGTCGCCCTGCACCGCCCACTTCAAGCGCATGTCGCGCCAGCGGATGACATTATCCAGACTGGGCCGATCCTGATAGACCTTGGCTTGCAGCGCGTAGGTTTTGCCGCCGCGTTCCACCGGCACCAGCGGCAGAATCAGCTGATACGATCCATCGCTGGTCTGCGTGGCGCTGATGCCGTAGCTGGTCATCGCCAGCACGCTCGGCAAGTCGCTTTCGTCGATCGTCACCTGCAAGAACGGTGCGATTTGCAGCAGGCCGCTCGTCCCGCTAATATAATTGTGCTGAATCAGGCCCTGATCATCTTCGGGCCATTCCAGCGCGGATTTGTAGGCGTATTGCAGATGCTCGCTGTCCAGCGGGCGCACCTGAACTTCGTAGTAAAACACCTCGCGCAGCGCGCCGAGGTAGTTGCCGGGCACCATCTCGAAGGTCATGTTTGCGCCGTCGATGCGCGTCGTGTAAGCGTCGTCGGTGGTGTTGCGCTTGCCGCCCAATTCATCCGACTTGGAGAACGGCGACATATCCAGTGAATCAGGCACGAAGTCGCTGTCGTTATCGTCCGACCACGCGTACGGGCGCGGCTGGCTCTCGGTGAAACGGCACACCCCGTGATCGAATTCGTCGCCGTCACGGATGCCGTCGCTGTTGCTGTCGGGATTCAACGGATCGGTTTCCACCGTATGCAGGGTGCCATAGGTGCAGTCGTGTCCCATGACTTCTACTTTATCGGTCAGCCCGTCCATGTCGCTGTCTTTGGCAAATGGATTGGTGCCCAACTTCAATTCGTAACCGTTGGGCAGTCCGTCGCCATCTTCGTCGCCGAACTCGACGATATCGGCGGCGGCCTCTGCGGCCTTGGCTTGCTGACGCTGACCCAACTGTCGCGCGTTGAGCAGCATCGACTCCAGCGCGCTCGGCTCAGCCGATGGTTCGTTCACACCCAACGCTTGATCGGGTGCGGCGGCATAGACCG
>JAUQXC010000628.1 GCA_030834825.1 Thermoflexales bacterium | reverse complement strand
TGACGGCGATCTGGATATTCTTCTGCTGGGCCACACGGGCTCAGCGGGGGCAACGCGCATTTATCGGAATAACGGGGACGATACTTTCGCCGCGCTCTCAGTCGATATGAAACACGCCTATGGGCCAGCACTATTTGAACTTTATAATGGCGCTGTGGCGTGGGGGGACTATGATAACGATGGAAACCTGGATGCGCTGCTGGCCGGATGTTATACGGCAACGTGCTACCAGACCGCTTTGGATATTTATCACAACGATGGGAACGACACTTTTACCTTGGCCTTTACGGATGAAGGGGCTCGGTATAGTGCCGTGGCCTGGGGGATTACGATAACGATGGAGACCTGGATATTTTGCTGACCGGAAGTGCGGGCTGGGCCGCAAGTGAGACGTGTCAGACGATCGTCTTTCGAAACGACAGTGGAACGGCATTTACAAATATTGACGCTTTGTTACCGGGGGCCTGTCCGGGCTCTGCCGCCTGGGGCGACTACGATACCGACGGTGACTTGGACATTGTCATGGCAGGAGATACAATACCCAGCGGTTACAATTCCAAGGTCTCGCAAGTCTACCGCAACGAGGGAGGGGGAGCTTTCACCGACATTGAGGCGTCATTGAAGGACGTTTATATTGGTTCCGCGACCTGGGGTGACTATGACCGCGACAATGACTTAGATATTTCGTTGACGGGGTTAGGCTCTGCGCGGATCTACCGCAACGGTATTACAACCACAAATACTGTGCCAGCCGCACCCAGTGGGTTAGGCGCTTCCCCCTGTTCCGCCCTATCTTGCAACGTGACATGGTCGGCATCTTCTGATGATCATACGCCTACCAGTGGTCTGACTTACAATATACGTGTCGGGACAACGCCCGGTGGCGGAGATATAATGTCCCCCATGGCCATAACTAGCACGGCGGTGCTGACAAACGCTGGTTACCGACTTATCCCTCAAATGGGAAATGCCGGGCAAATGTTAGGATTCGAAGTTCGCGGACTAAATCCAGAAACGACTTATTACTGGAGCGTACAAGCAGTTGATACAACGTATCTGGGTTCTCCCTTTTCAACTGAGGCGAGCTTCACAACAGGCTCCCTTTCGCGTGTATATTTGCCCGCCGTCATCAAGTAATGTCGCTAAGTTTGGATAACACCACTTAAGAAATCTGCTTGCTGGCAGCTGGCCCATGTCGCGCGGAGCTGCCAGCAAGGCAATGATCATCATGGTCCGGGAAACATCGTTCAATAAGAAGCGCATGAAGAACGATCGTGCGCCTCGGCTTTATCCAGCCGCGAAAGGCGCGTTCGTGATGCGATCCAGTGTGGGCGTGTGCGCTGGGAGGAATTGCGGCCCAGGTGGGAGCCGGTGCAGATTGAAACCAGTTAAGGCAAAGGTAAATCATGAACAACTTCTTGGTCAGATCCGTTCAGCGAGAAGACTTCGAAAGCATCTCCAGGTTGATCGCCGAGCAAAACAAAAATCCCCAGACGCACTGCATCCAAAGTGATACCGGGGAGCGCGCTCAAGACATCCAGCGCGAGATGCTCCAACTGGATGCGGAGTCCGCTCTGTGCTTGGTGGTAGCCTTTCAAGACGACCTCTTGATCGGAACCTTGGGCAGCGAATTGGACGAAGAACTGGGGCGCGGCTGGGCGCGAGGGCCGTTTGTTGTTGCCGAAGCAGATGATTGGGGCACGATCGCCTCAGCGCTGCTGCAAGGTTTGCTGGACTTGCTCCCGCCGTCCATCCGTTGGCTGGACAGTTTTTTAAACAACGCGAACCGGCGAGGCAATGACTTCTATCTCCAGCATGGCTTTCGGCAACTTCGCCTCGCGCATGTGTATGCGGCGGCGCGTCCCGATCAGCCGCGGCTTCTAGCCAATCCGCTTGAGCCTTTGCAGCCCCAACAAGCTCAGCAATTTATGGCCCTGCATGAGGTCGTCTTCCCGAACACCTATGCCACGGGGCAGAGGATTCTGGACAAGCTGGGTCAGGATCATCAAGTTTTCGTCTGCACCCGGCAGGATGAAATGCTCGGATACCTGTATGCTGCCATTGAAGAAGGTTCAGGAGATGGTTCGGTAGAATTTGTGGGGGTTCGAGCTGATGCCAGAGGACAAGGCCTTGGGCGGCAGCTGCTGCAAACGGCCTTACAGTGGTTGTTTGAAGTCAAGCAGGTTCCTCAGGTTACCCTGGTGGTCAACGATGATCTGACGAATGCCCAGTCGCTGTATGAAAGCGTCGGGTTTAAATTGAAGTATACTGGTGTCCACGCCAGAAAAGAATGGTAAGTGGGAGGAGATGTGGTCGGCCTGGCAATACGTGACGGCGGATAAGTATCTCGAGACGGACCTGCCCGAATATGTGGGAGACATGTCGCGGGCGGTCTACCGGCGGGAGGAATGAAGCACGTGTCTCACATCGAATACGACGATAAGGTCTGGTTAAACGAGGCCTGTAAGCTACGCGGCATTTGCGGCGAGGTGGAAGGCGCGCGCGCCAGACATCAGACAGCGCTCATCATCGCCTATTTTGAAGACACTCTCGCACAACTGGAAAATTCACTCCAGGCTCGAGCCAGCGCTTATCAGCGCTACTCGACGTTTTATCTTTCGACACTGTGCGAGGTTCAACCCGGCACGCTGATCACGGCTCTTGCCCAGGACTTGCGGAGCAGCACTGGCCTGACTGCCCGCTCAGCCCAGCCTGCGCCGCCACTGCTCGTCATCATCGCAGAGCATTATCCCTTGCTGACACGCGAGCAAGACCTGCTGCCGGTTGTGGCAGCTTTACCCTGCGCCGGGCAAATCTGTTTCCATAGCGCGCTGACCGATCCGTTGCTGCGTCGCTTCGGCAGCGCGTCGGTCCAAACGCTGTTTAAGCAGTTGGGAGTGGACGAGCAGACGCCCTTGTCGCATTCACTGATCAGTTCAGCTCTTCGCCAGGCACAAGCCAAGATTGGCAAAAAAGTTGACGTTGAGTTCGGGACTCGCTCTGCCGTGGATTGGTTTCAATTGAACTTGCCCGATGGAAACAATTAAGGGGCCGCGATGATTGAGGCCGACTCATGATCCTCAGCGACACAACCCAACTCATTCAGAGTCTCAAAGATCGAGAGCCGGAGAGTTTTGCGTTGCTCTATGCCACTTACGGCGGAAAAATCTACGAAGTGGCCTACCGGATGACCGGGAGCCAGGCCGAGGCCGAGGACATCACGCAGGAAACTTTTCTGCAGGTGTATCGCAAGGTCGACGATTTTCGCGGGCAAAGCCAGCTGTACACCTGGATGTACGCCATTGCCAAGAATTTGTGTTACCGGCATTTTCAACGAGCGAAGAAAAGCTCCTTTGCCTCGTTTGAGGCGCTGCTTGATAGCGGTGCAGAGATAGGGCCGTCATCAGCGATAAAAGCCTGGGAAAAACAGGAGCTGGTTCGTCAGATAAAAGAGGGTTGTCTGACCGGACTGGTGCGCTGCCTGGCCTTTCCGCAAAGGATGGCTTTCATCCTGCATATCCTGTTGCATCTTCCCGTTCGGAACGTGGCAGAAATTCTTGATAAATCAGAAGCTGCCACCAAAGTCCTGATTCACCGTGCGCGCAAGAACCTGAGGAACTTTCTCTGCAAAAATTGTTCGGTCTATGAGCCGGTTAACCCGTGTCATTGCGAAGACTTGCTAGGGTTTTCTCTCAAACAAGGCTGGATCGAACGACTCGCTTCAGAGAAGCGAAATCTCCCGGACGTTGAGCAAATCGAAGAGGAAATCAAAAGTGTACGAGAAGTTGTCGAACTCTATACTCAGCTCTCAGTCCCTCATCCTCCTCAAAATTTTAACCGGCGAATTCAGCAGTTCATTGTAGAGCAGGAAGGGGTCATTTTCGCCAGCAAAAAAGTGTAACCTTTCTCCCTGAGCAGTATCTAATCGATCAGATGATCCTCAAACAAAGAGGTCGTCCATATCAACTAGGAGAAGGGCAACATGCTATTCTTTGTCAAAGTGCAAGTGGATGTTAACCAGCTGGCCGAGCTCGGGCAAAAGCTTCAGGCAGGGGCATTCCACGCCCATCCGGTGAACACCTATTGTCTCGAAAACGACCCAACCATCGGTCTCAATATTTGGGAGGCGGAAAGCCGGGAAGCCTTTGAGCAGGCGTTTGCGCCACAGCGAGAATACTATTCCGCCGTACTGGAAATAGCGCCGGTGATCACGCCTCAGGAAGCGCAGAAAATTTTAGTGGCGCAAATGACTCGAAAGAGTTCTGCCTAACGGGCGGCACAGAAAACAGCGTCCCACTAACAAACCTGCTGCGCTCGAGATTGTGGCCGAGCGCGGCAGGTTTCATCACTCTGCGATTGCGGCAAGGCGCTTATTCCACACTCAACCTCCCGCATTCTGCCTGCAACAACTCCCACGCCCGCGCGATGTGCTTCTCTTCCGTGCGAATGTTGCCGATCGCCAGATGCAGGATGTAGCGATCGTTCAATTTAGTATGCGATAAGAATACCTCGCCCGTCGCATTGACGGCGGTGAGTATGTGCTCATTCAATTCATTCCATTTTTCTTCTGGCACGCTGCGCGGACAGGCGCGCAAGTTGATCGTGCTGAACGGCACCGGCGCCACGACTTCCCAGTCTGCGGTTGCACGCACCCAGCCCTCGAATAACTTCGCCAGCCGCAGGTGCTCACGAATCCGATCGACCAGCCCTTCGACGCCGAACGTCCGCACGATAAACCAGAACTTCAGCGCACGGAAACGCCGGCCCAACTGCACCCCATAATCCATGAAGTTCGTCACGGCCTGCGTGTCGCCTTCGGCTGTGCGCAGATACTCCGGCAGGATGCTGAAAGCGCGCTTGAGCGTCTCGACGTGGCGCGTATAGAACGCCGAGAAATCCAGCGGGGTGAACATCCACTTGTGCGGATTCATCACGAAGGAGTCGGCGCGATCGATGCCTTGCAAAATCCAGCGCATCTCCGGCACAATCGCCGCGTTGCCGCCATACGCCCCATCGACATGCAGCCAGACTTTTTCGCGCTGGCAGATGTCGGCGATGGCGGGCACGGGATCGATGCTCGTGACGGTACCCACCCCAAGCGGCGATCCTGCTCGATCGCGGCGGCCAGGTGAGCGGGCTTCATCCGAAACTCGGCATCGACGTCGATTTTGCGGATGTTATGCTGTCCGATCCCCAACACCATGCCCCCCTTCTCAATGGACGAGTGGGATTGTGCGGAGGTATACAGCGTCAGGCGTGGCAGATCCGATCGGCCCG
>JAUQXC010000627.1 GCA_030834825.1 Thermoflexales bacterium | reverse complement strand
CCGCCGTTGCAGATCGGGCAGCCGTGCCCTTGCAGAATGTCGTTATAGTACATCAACCACTCATGTCCCAACGAGCACCGCCAGCGGGTCTTGGTCATCGTGTTCGCCACCTCGGGTCCTAACCACCGCCAGCCGCGCTTTGCCGCCAGCTGGCGATAGTCCTCCGGGGTCTTGCGTTGGTGGCCCGAACAGACGGGACAGACCGTTCCTTGCTGAATGGAATGGTAAGTCGTTTGAAAACGATGCCTACGCGCACACTGCCAGGTCGTTTTAGTCAAGCAGTTTGTCACTGTCGGCCCAACCCACTTGAGACCGCGTGTTTTAGCCAAGGCCCGGTAGTCCGCCGGCGTCTTCGCACGTGGGTCTGGGGTCTTCGTGCGGGAGTGTGTTGAGGATGAGCGAGATTGAGCCATGGTGATGGGGTAGTGACAAAAGGCTGTTTCCACCCTCGTTATATCATCGCTCTGGTAGGCGGGCAAGTAGCACCATTCTGCGAAGATGAGGCATCACCACACAACAGTTTTTCACCGCGAAAAAGAGAATAGTGTAATTAGAATGAGGAGAACTGAACTTAACTCAAAGTTTTGGTTCAATCTTGGCTGTTCGACAACAAGAAGCAAAATGCCCAAATCTAATACAACCAAGCGCGAGCGGCTAAGGTGAGCGTTTAAACGAAATTCATTGTGAAAGTAGCATTTTTGCCTATTTACAATGCCTAGAAACTGAAATAGACTGAATTAACCTGTGGGGGCAGACATGAAACGGCTGTCCCCACAGGTTTTTAGCGCCTGGAAGCATTGAATATGTCAGAAGTGGTCAATGAACTAGTTGTCCGATCTCAGGACATCGCTAACAGTTTTAACTCGTGAAAGTCTCAGGACATCGCTAACAGTTTCCGAATGCTGGCCGCTTAGTTAAGTTTGATCCATGCTGTCTCTCACAAGGAGGCCGCATGGACGAGAAACAGGAACTCCACCGACGCCGTCAAGCCATCCGCTTGTGGTTGAAGGGCGTCAAGACCAACCGCATTCTGGAAAAAGTTCAGCGCAGTCGCGTCTGGTTAAGCAAATGGCGAAAACAATTCAACCACTTCGGTGCCGCTGGTCTACACAGCGACTCGCGACGTCCGCACCATACGCCGACGACCTGCCCACCCCGGATCGTGCGCTGGATTATCCAGACGCGCCGGCGGTTGGTCAAACGTCCCGTTGGGCTGAACGGGGCGCGTGCCATTCGACGCGAACTGCGCCACGTCTTGGGGGCGCAGACCCCGTCGCTGGCGACCATCAATCGTGTGTTGCAGACCCACGGGTTGACGTCCAGCGCGGTCTCGGCCCGGCCCGCCTATTGTCCAAAACCCTTGACCACCGTCACGGGCACGTTGCAGGCGATGGATTGGACGTGTCGCTATCTCGAAGCGGGGCCCAAGGTCTATGCTTTTCATACGCTGAACTTGCGGACGCGAGCCTGCCGTCAAACGATCGCAACCGACAAAAGCACGCCCACAGTGATCCAACATTGCCTGGATACGTGGAAAACCCTGGGAATTCCGCAGTTTTTGCAACTCGACAACGACGCCGCATTTTGTGGTGGGTACAAGGCACCACGCACCTTTGGGCAGTTCGTGCGCGTGTGTTTGTATCTGGGCATCGAACTGATCTTCCTGCCGGTCGCCGAGCCCGAACGCAATGGCGAAGTCGAAGAGGTGAATGGCTTGTGGGGGCGCGCCTTTTGGGAGCGCCGCCGGTTTGCTTCGCCGGGACGGGTACGCCAAGCCAGTCCCAGCTTTATTCAGTGGTACATGACCAACTATGGGCCACCGCATTTGGATGGGCTCACACCGCAGCAAGCCCAACGGTGCGAGCCGAAACGCTGTTTGACGGCTACCCAAATTGCCCGCCTGCCCGAACGATTGCCCATCACGGCGGGGCGAATTCACTTCGTGCGCAAGGTCCAAGCCGACGGCACAGTGACGCTCCTGAATGAAACCTGGAGAGTGAGCAAACGTTTGGCCGGCAAGTATGTCTGGGCGACACTCAGCACTCGTGGCCGGCGACTTGATATTTGGTATCAGCGTTCTACGCAACATGAATGGCGGTTACTCAAATCCTATCCGTACGCCATGCCGGAACCAGTCGCACGCCTTCGCCCCGAGTTCGTGCGGCCCAAAGCGGCGTGAAACCGTTAGCGATGTCCTGAGATTTCAACGAGATAAAACGTGCGTCAAAAAGTGTTAGCGATGTCCTGAGATCGGACAGGTAGTCACTTTCTCCGCGTTCTTCACCTGCATCTCCCCACTCAGTAACTTGGGAGTGCAAGTGTCCGCTAGATATGGCTATGCAGATCTCTGACAGCGACGATAATAGCATATCCCCCAGCCAACAACAAAAACGCGCGGCCCTTGAGCGATGTTCCTCAAGGGCCGCGCACGCGGGAATCCAGAACAGTGTGACAGCGCGTAAGGTCAGTTACTTACACCGTCACGACCTCGATGCCGCTCAAGGCCACGGGGATACCGTGCCTGAGCGTGTTTTGAATTTCGGCGACGCGGTCGGTGTGGCTCATCAGTTCTCGGATTTCGGCTTCGTCGGCCTGCGCCGTGACTTTGGCGCGATAAGACACGTTCCGGGCCGGTTCGCCTTCGGCTCCAAACTCGCCTTCTACTTCTACTTCAATGTGCTCAACTTTAAGCCCGCGTTTGGCCGCCTCGCGATAAATATCATTGCAGTAGCAGGTGGCTAAGGCCAGGAACAACAACTCTCCCCCATTCGCGCTGGAACCGAATCCCGTCGGCTTGGGCGGGATAACGAGGCTGTGCACATTGTCGTTAGTGCGTAACGAGACAGTATGCTGGCCTTCGCTATTTTGCACTTGAGCACTGATTTTCATTCAAGACCTTTTCGCGCGTCGCCTATTGCACTCACTACTCCTCCAGCGTCGAGATGTCGCCTTCGGGCAAACCCTGCGCGCGCGCCTTCAATACGCGCCGCATGATCTTGCCGCTGCGGGTCTTGGGCAGCTTGTCGAGGAACTGGATGTCCTCCGGTTTCGCGATCGGGCCCATCTCGTGTCCTACATGCTGACGTAGTTCTTCTTCCAGTTCCTTCGATGGGGTGTGGCCGTGCCGCAACAGCACAAAGGCGTGAATCGCCTGCCCCTTCACTTCGTGCGGCAAGCCGATCGCGGCGGCTTCGGCCACAGCGGGATGCGACACCAGCGCCGATTCGATCTCGGCAGTACCCAAACGATAGCCTGATACCTTGATCACATCATCGACGCGACCGATGATCCAGAAGTAACCGTCCTGATCGCGCCGCGCTGAATCACCCGCCAGATACAAACCGGGATATTTGCTCCAGTATTGTTTCACGTATCGATCGGGATCACCGTAGATCGTGCGCAGCATTGCCGGCCACGGACGCTTCAACACCAGGTAGCCTTCCTCGCCATCAGGGACGGGATTGCCCTGTTCGTCAAGAATCTCGGCTTGCTGACCGAAGAACGGTTTGGTCCCGGAGCCGGGCTTCAACGGCATGGACGGGACGGGCGTGATCATGAACATGCCCGTCTCAGTTTGCCACCACGTATCCATGATGGGACAGCGTTCCTTGCCGATGTTCTTGTAATACCAGCGCCACGCCTCGGGGTTGATCGGTTCGCCGACTGAGCCGAGCAGGCGCAGCGAGGATAGATCGCGACGGTTGGGCCACGCTTCGCCAAAGCGCATCAAGCCGCGAATTGCCGTGGGCGCCGTGTACAGCACATTCACGCCATACTTCTCAACAATGGTCCACCACCGATCGGGATAGGGATAAGTCGGTGCGCCTTCGTACATGATGCTGGTCGCGCCCAAAATCAACGGTCCGTACACGATGTAGGAGTGGCCCGTCACCCAACCCGGATCGGCCGCGCACCACCAGCGATCCTCCTCCTTCAGATCGAAGACGTACTTCAACGTCGTCGCGATCCCCACTTGATAGCCGCCGTGGGTGTGCACAATGGCCTTGGGCTTGCCCGTGGTGCCTGAGGTGTACAACATGTACAAGGGATCTTCGGCGTCGAGGATTTCCGTCGGGCAGCGCCAATCGGCGATGGGCAGTGCCATCAGATCGTGCCACCACATATCGCGGCCTTCCTCCATTTCGATCGGCTGGCCGGTGCGTTTGAAGACCACCACGTGCTCGACGATGGGCGCGCGTTTGATCGCTTCGTCGGCGATCTTTTTCAACTCCACGATCTTGCCGTTGAGAAAGGCGCCATCGCAGGTGATCACCACGCGCGACTGCGAGTCTTCGATGCGGCCATGCAGCGCTTCGGTCGAGAAGCCGCCGTACACCACCGAGTGCACTGCCCCAATCTTGGCGCAGGCCAGCATGGCGATGGGCAGTTCGGGCACGCGGCCCATGTAGATCGTGACCCGATCGCCTTTCTTCACGCCCAACGCTTTGAGCACGCTGGCAAACTTGGAGATCTCGCGGTTGAGCGAAAAGAAAGAAAAAGTACGCTGCTCGCCTTTTTCGCCTTCCCAGATCAGCGCCAGCTTGTTCCGGCGCGCCGTCTTCACGTGCCGATCGATGGCGTTGTAGACGATGTTCGTCTTGGCGTCGACAAACCACTTGAAGAACGGCTTATTGGAATCATCCAACACTTTTGACCACGGGGCGTGCCAGTCGATCAACTCTTTGGCGCGCGCTTCCCAGAACCCGACGAAGTCCTGGTCGGCCTGGCGAGCCAATTCGTCCCAGTTCTGGATGTAGGCCTGGGACACCACCTCGGGCGACGGATAATACAGTTCCTCAAGGTTAGCGGACTGATCGGTCATGCTGCCTCCCTCTGGCATTGCTTTTTTGGATTGGTTGTTTTGGCTGAAGCGGGGAATATAAAAAGTATAACACACCCGATTCGGTGGGCAACAACCGCTGATCGTGTCCCACCCGATTGGCTCGGGCAGCCGACAGAAAAGTCGATCGCCGCTATCGCGATCGGGAAGTAGAGGCTCGCGAAGTTATGGCTCGTGAACTGTCAGGCGAGTAGCGGGCCGTGAGCAAGTGATAACCGGGCAATCCATTGGGCAGGGGGATGGTCTGTGCGATTTGCACGTCGATGAAGCTGCCGCTCTCGATCAGGCGCTGATAGCTGGCGTGATCCATGACAAGCAGTGTTTGAGCGGTGAGATCGAACTTGCCCGCCAGAAACCGGTCGAATTCGAACAGGTGCACACGAGGATCGTTTGGTGTGAAG
>JAUQXC010000626.1 GCA_030834825.1 Thermoflexales bacterium | reverse complement strand
ATCCACACCTTTGGGGCGATCCACTGACCCCTAGCGCGGCAAAACATCCGCGAAATCGACTGCAACGCGAGAAACGGGTCTCTCGATGAGCCCCGGAACAGGGAAAGCTCTCTACAAGATTGGTTTTTCGACAGTCTCGTTGGGCCGCTATCCTTGATGAGTTACTTCTAGGTTGTAGGAGGGTAGGCAGGAAGTTAGATAAACCTGGCCAATGCGCGCGAAGATAGGCCCTACGGTGCGTTGGTCGGATCCCAGCCTGTCACCAGATTCACATTGAAAGTCTCCAGGTGAGCCATATCTGCGTCGGAGATGGCGAAATCGAACACGTCTGCATTCTGGCGAATGCGCGCTGGATCATTGGATTTTGGCAGGACGATAAAACCCTGTTGCAACGCCCAGCGGATGAGAACTTGCACCGTCGTCTTGCCATACTTTTGAGCGATGGCAACTAACTTCGGCTCATTCAGTTTTTGTCCTTTGGTGAGCGGGCTGTAGGCTTCCAAAGCGATGCCTTGCGCCCGACAGGGGTCAACCACTTCCTTGCGGTAAAGATAATTGTAAGGGGAGAGTTCGAGCTGATTTACAGCGGGTGTGACCGTGCAGTGATCGAGCAGTTCTTCCAGATGACGGGACATGTAGTTGCTTACGCCGATGGCGCGGGCTTTGCCATCGGCAAGCAGTCTTTCCATTGCCCGCCAGGTGTCCAGCCGCAAGCCCTCGACGGGCCAATGCACCAGGTACAAATCCACGTAGTTCAAGCCCAATTTCGCCAGACTTTCTTCACAAGCGCGCAACGCGACGTCGTAACCATGATCCGTGTTCCACAATTTCGTGGTGACGAAGGCTTCTGCGCGAGGGAGGCCGCTTTCGCGGATGGCCTGCCCGACCGCCTCTTCGTTGCCATAGATTTTGGCTGTATCAATATGACGGTAGCCCGCTTGCAGGGCAGCTCGAACCGTGTGCTTCGTCGTCTCCCCCGCCGGACTGCGAAAGACACCCAGTCCGACGAGGGGAATTTCAACACCAAAGTTCAACCTTCTTATACTTTTCAGAGTCAATCCACCAGACATCATTGCCCCTTACCTTCTACCGTTTCAACAATTTGAAGGCGGTTTCGCGCCCATGCCCCAGCCCAGCCAGGCGAATCCAGAGCAGTCCCAGGGGCTCGAGCAGGCGGGCGTTTTCCAGTGGGCCGGTGTCCACCGGGTCGAAGCCCATGTCGCGGCTCAGTTGGGCGACCACCGCTTTGGCTTCCCCGTCATCTCCGCAAAAGAACGCGCTGGCGCTTTCTGCGCCAAATTGAGGATTTTCCAATATCTGAAAGTGGATCATATTGAAGGCTTTGACCACTTTGGCACCGACCGCCAGTTTGGCGATTTCTTCAGCCTGTGAGGCGACCACCCCTGCGCCGCCAGGCACTGGTTGTAACCGGTTTGTGAGATCTACCAGAATCTTTCCTTCCCACGGGCCAAGAGAACGGACGACCTCCCGCGCCGACGCGCCGGGGACAGTAAGCAGAATGACATCCCCAAACGCGAGGGCTTCCGCCTGTGTGCCGCCTTGAGCATCGTGCCCAATGCTGGCGGCAAACTGCCGGGCTTTCTGCGGCTCACGCGAGCCAAAGAAAACCCGATGCCCCTTGGCGGCCCACAGTTTGCCGAGTGTGCCTGCCATCCTGCCCGTGCCAAGCGTGCCAATTTTGATGAGTTCTGAGTTCATGTTTCTGCTCCTATTGAATCTTGTGAACATCTGCCCAGTTATAGGCAGCCGCGAATGTGAATCTTGTTTCCATGGTGTTTTGCTTGGGTCAGGATCGATTTCCTTCGTTGACCAGTTTAGCCGTCAATAACATTGGCAGCAGACAACGCCCGCGATCACCAGCGAGCCAAGGCCGACGGCGAAGTTGCCAAACAAGAGCGAGAGCAGAGAAGACTTCAGGGCTTACACGCCTAGCGCTTCGATCACCAGCCTGGCCGCGGCGCCACCGGAAAACTGCTGCTGACCGGTAATCAACCGCCCGTCGCGAATAGCGAAGGGTTGGAAGCGATAGCCGGTGATGAAGTTGGTGTTGGGCAGTTTTTTCGCCTCGTCTTCAATCCAAAACGGCTGGATACGCTGGCCAACGAAGCTATCGGCGAATTGCTCCTCGCTGTTGGCGAAACCCGTCCACGTCTTGCCGTCCACGAGCAGTGTGCCATCGGATAGTTTGGTTTTTAGTAGAATGCAGGTCCCATGGCAGACGGCCACCACCACCTTGCCCTGCTCGTAAAAGTCGTCGATGAACTTGTGCAGGAGTTGGTTGTCGATAAAGGTATACATAGGCCCCTGTCCACCAGCCACGAACACGGCGCTGTAATCTTCCGAATTCACATCGGCCAGTTTGGGGGTGTTTTCCAATAAAGCCGCCGTCTTGGGCGAGGACAAAAAACCAAGGCTGATCAGATCATCGGCTGTATAACCGCTTTCGTGGCGCGGGTCGCTGAAGCCGTCAATTTCCACCTTGCCACCGTCGGGTGAAACGATGTCCACCTGATAGCCGTGTTCGGTGAACTCCCAATAGGGGTGAGTGAATTCCGCCGCCCACGCGCCGATAGGCCAGCCGGTCTGTTGGGAAACCGCCGGATTGGAAACGATGATAAGGATGCGTTTGCGCTTGTCCGGGTTGAGAATGCTGATATTGGCGGTCATGTTTGTAGCTCCTTTGCGTTGAACCTGGTTTTCTGGATAAAATTTGTTATTGACTTCGCCGATAATATAATGCTACACTGGTGATAAATCAAGAACGCACTATTTTGTAATGTACTTACTAAAAAGTAAGTAAGAGGAGATTCTCATGGGATTAAGCACACCTCGCAAAGTTCATGTCTGCCCCGTCGAGACGGCCACTGAGTTAATCAGCGGGCGATGGAAGGTGCGGATATTGTGGAAGCTACATCAGCGCACGATGCGCTTTGGGGAATTGCGCCGCGAACTCTCTGGCATCACGGAAAAAATGCTCGCCCAACAATTACGCGAGTTGGAGCGCGACCATTTGGTGGCGCGCAAGATATACCCCGAGATGCCGCCCAAAGTGGAATATTCGCTGAGTGAATTCGGTCGAACCCTCAGCCCAATTCTGGAAATGCTTGCCGAGTGGGGGACCCAGCAACATAGGCAAATTGTGAAGATTATCGAGGGTGACAAACCACCTGCAGTCGTTGGGTAAAGCCGCCGTGCTGCTCGGCCGTCAACTTCCACGACCAGGCAAAGAACTTCAGCCCGGCCAGATGTGGGTCAGCTTGGCGATCAGCTTCTTGCTTGGTCAAGACATACCACACACGCACCAACAGTTTGTGGGCGATGGTCACACTGGCTTTACCTTTGGCCATGCGCGCCGTCAGCTGCTCAAACTCGCGTTCCCAAGGGATTGAAATGGGTAGGTCTTTCATGCTACACTCCTTTCGCGGCAACGAGAGTGGGTGAGCACGCATGTGAGGGCAGGAAGGTCACCGACCGATGCGGGTTCAGTGTAACTCACCGTTCCAGATGAGGATCCGGCAGGGCAACCAAACACATGCGGTGCACGAAGTCCCCATCTGTTGGGGGAGTGCCCCCGTAACACCACGGGCTATCCCCGGGCGGCGACCATTAGTCCCCTGACCTGCGCGTCGATCAGGTGCTGGCCGAAGTGGAAAAGCGCGCCGCGCTGGCGTAGGCAGGTGAGTTGGCTGTTGTTTAACCACCCCAATGGCGTCTTATACCGCCGTCGTTCTGCTGAAGACCGAGTTAGGCCCAGTCCGACTCAATAATCAATTAGGGATATTCTATGCATCCGAAATATAACGAAACTATCAACAAGCTCAGAATGTGGTCCCAAAATGAGAAATCGATTCAAGGTGTAATTATTCTCGGTTCGCAAGTCAGGGACGAATTCGAAGGTGATGCGTGGTCAGATCTGGATGTTTTACTTCTCGCTGATACCCCATCAGATTTCATGCAATCCGACAAATGGCTGGACTTTTTGGGTGAAGTTGTTTGTGCAGTCATTGAAGAAACCCCACTTGATTGGATCAATATGACATGGTCAGTCAAACGAATTCTGTTTACAGATAATCGAGCTGTCGATTTCTCAATATTGCCTTCTGATCGAG
>JAUQXC010000055.1 GCA_030834825.1 Thermoflexales bacterium | reverse complement strand
GGGGGGAGAGTCAAGCCCTTTCTTTCAGGTCTGACAACATTTTGACAGGGGTTCATGCCGGATTGCGGCATGAACTTTGGAGCCGATTTTTCAGCCAAGGGGCGCTTTCAAACCAGCAGGCGTGCTGGAGCGGCATAACCACCCTGAGACCAGCTCTCACTCCTTGTGGAAGGATTCGCCAATCATGTGTAAATTGGTCAAGCTCGCCCACCTTGCACTTGCTGCACTTTCATGAAGGATTGAATTGATGTATCCTTGTGTTCCATGGACAATTCCTCCCCTCATCCACAGCGCTTAGTGCAGATACGTGCGAGCTTGCGGGTTCCCCTGGGGCTGGGATCTCTGCTTATTTTGGTCTACCTCTTGCTCGGTTGGCTGGTGCTGAAGCCAGCCAACACCCCTCAGGTTTGCTGGGGAATCGATGGGATAGCTCGACTGGCGGAGCCTTTTCCAGCAGAGATTGTTATGGGTGGATCACCCATGATGGTCGCGCCAGCGGGCGATGCGTTAATTGCCATTGATGGGATTCCCTATCTACTCTCCGATTTACAATTCCACTATGGTCCGCCGGCCCAATATCGTACTTACGAATTTCGGCACGGAGAACAATCGTACAAGATCCGCATCGCTTCGGGAAAATACTCAGTCGACAAGCTGCTTGACGCGCTGGTCAGCAGTGTGATCTTTCTAGTGCTGTGGGCCCTGGGTTTTTTGATCATCCTCTTTGCGCCAGCCGATGATGGCGCAGCCTGGTTGGTCGGGTTAGTCTGGATTGGCTTTTCACTGGTGGGAGCCAGTTACATGCCGATGCCTGATCCAGCCGTTCCCGGGACACGTTTAATTTTTGAGGTGCTCGCTCCACTCTTGCTCGTGGGCTATCTCCAAACCGCTTTTTTGCCTGGCCGGGCCGATCTGAGGCATAAGAAGGTCTTCAACTCCCTGTATGGATTAGCTGCTGTTCTGGCCGGCTTGGCCTTCATTGAAGTTTTCCTGCTTAACCCACAGTGGAATTGGGGGACGCTTTTCAGTTTCCCTAGATTGGATAAATACTCTAACATCCTTTATCCTCTCTACTACAATCTTATTTTATTGGGAATGTGCAGCATGCCTGTCATTTTGGCCTTCAGGAGTCGGCGCCTGCTGCCTGGATCGGCCAGACGACAGGTGAGGATTTTGCTGGCAGCGACGATGCCGCTCTTGATTCCGCTGTTTGCCCCCAACGATACTTTGTACTTGCTGACCCTCCCGCTGGTCCTCTTCCTGCCAGCCGGATATGGATATGTGATCTATCGTCATCGCTATCTCCAGCTAGATGTCTTCGTCAGCCGTTCCCTCATCGCGGTCTTTGCCGCATTGTTCGTTTCTATGCTCTACCTCTTGGGCATGGGGTTGGCCCGGCAAATACCGGTGTTGGCCTCACTGGAGCCTGTGCTTGGTCTAGGGATCTTGCTGTTGAGTTTTGCGATGATGGGTAAGCTCAGCGAGCGCCTCAGGCAGGGGGTCGATTTACTCTTGTATGGATCGAAACATGAGCTGGAGCAGACGTTTACAGCAGTCGCGGCACAATTATCGGCTAACCCGCAGTTCGACATCCTGCAATCATATCTTCTTCCGAAAGTTACAACTGTCTTGCATGTCAAACAAGCCGCGTTATTGATCAGGCGCGATGAACTGCTCGTGCCGTTGGGGACACTGCAAGTTGAAAAATTAGCCCCTCTTTCTTCAACTCTGTTGGCGACCACGTCCGCCGTGGTGTTACGGCAGATCGCGCCTGAAAACGCTTTGTTTCAGCACTGTCCTTGGGCCTGGTTGGTGGCTCCCCTCTACGCCCAGGCTAAGCTGGAAGGTGTTTTATTGCTGGGGCGAAAGATCCCGGATGACTTCTATAATGCCCAAGAAGTGATCTTCCTGAACCAGGTGAGCACGGCTGCGGCTATTGCGATCGCGAATACCCGGCTATTTGAGGCGCTTCGTGAAATGTCCCGGGACCTGCTCCGCGTGCGAATGCTTGAGCGGTGGCAGCTCTCGGCCCGGTTGCATGATGAACCACTCCAGCGAGCGAGCGCCATGGTCTATCAGTTAGAGCAGCTGTTGCCGCCCGAAGTGCAGCTGGCAGAAAACGAACTCGCTCTGGGAATTCGGCGTCAAAAGGAAGAAGTACGCGCACTAGCTCAAGAACTGCGTGACATCTGCTTGGGATTGCGGCCCCCCATCTTGGATCAGGGCTTGTTGTTGACTCTACGCGAGATTGTCGACAGCTTTCGGCAGAAGCTCCCTGAGGCCAAGCTCGCACTGGTGACTGAAGGGAATCCCCTGCCCATTTTGCCTAAGGAAGAAATGGATGCCATTTATCACGTAGTAACTGAAGCTCTGAACAATGTGGTCAAGCATGCTTGCGCCACTGCGGTTGAGATCAAGCTCGCTTGCCGGCCGGAGGCCATTAGCATTTCCGTTACGGATAACGGTGAGAGCAGCTCTCCCACCGACCTGCTGCTGCCAGAACTATTGCGCAATCATCACTTTGGTATCGCAGGGATGTATCAATGGATGGAAATGGTGGGTGGAGAACTTCACCTTGGTTCCCATTCCCCGCATGGAACACAGGTTACTCTCAGCCTGCCACGCAAGCCTGCGGCAAGCGGAGATTACCTTTCCTGAGGGGCTTTTACACCTAGCAGCGAAAGCGGGATCGCGCCTTGTTGAATGGCGCGTAAAATGGCTGAAGTGAGGTTTGAAGCGTCCAGTTTCTCGAAGATGGCCCGAATATGATTGCGAAACGTATCCTCTGAAATTCCCATTCGCTGGGCGTGTTCGGCGTACGACAGATTGGTATTGGCTACGATCGCACACAGTACCTCCACCTGACGATCGGTCAATTCCCGTGCCGGATCACGCTTCACGCGTGGCTGTGAAGTCAGCAGCTGGGCCACATCGCCGGAGAAATACAGTGCTCCCCGCTGCACGGCCCGCAAAGCTTCTGGCAAATGAATGGATAGCTCATCGTCTTTGAGCAAGTAACCTCGGGCTCCCACCTCCAAAGCGCCACTCACCAGACTGGCGTCCATATCCGCGGATAAAATGACAAACTGCGTCTGAGGGTAATCCTGCCGCAAGCGCAGGATAGCGGGCAGGACCGGGTAGCGGCCCGCTTGCCGGATGCTGACACCCACTTTGGGGGGAATGCCGATATCCAGTAGCACGATCTGGGGACTATGTTGTTGGATCAACGGCTCAATTTCTTCTCCCGCCGTGCCGGCGGCTGCCAGCACAATATCCGGCTGATTGGCCAGTTGATGGGCTACAGACTCGTGGATCAGAAAATGGTCGTCGATCAACACGACCTTAATGGGCGTGTTTTGAAAAGAGAGTGTAGACATATTTCGATTATAGCCAGGTTTGGGTTTTGAGACTATAGCATGAGAAGACTATCCTCATGACATGGGAAGGCTATGTTTTCTCTTCTCACTAAACCTCTTTCCCTTGCCGCGAATTGACACAAAAACGTCATAGACGTTTCGGACCGCATCGCGTAGGATGCAGAAAGTGTAAAAATCTTTTAGTCGCTCAGCGATGATGGCCAGGAGGAACCGTGTCCACTCAACATTCGCGCTCATTCCGCTTGCTCACCCTCTGTTTGATTCTGGGACTTGTGATTTCCCTCGTGATGCCAGCCCTGTCGATCAATGAGGTGCGGGCCTCAACCGCCTCACTAGCCTCTTCCCCCAATGAGGCCGACCAGTTTGCCTCTGTTACCCAGGTGACCATTGGCGATACAACGCTCACGCCAGATCGATTGACCATCACTCCTGGAGATAGCGTCACCTTTGTGAATGGCAGCAATCGCCAGCGGCAGATCATCATCTCCGATCAACCCCCCGCTGGCTATCAAACATTGACTCCCACACCCACGGCTACGGTCACGTCTACGCCAACCGAGACACCGACGCCGACTGAAACGCTGACCAGTACGCCTACTGACACAGCGACGCCGACTGAAACACTGACACCAACGCCCACCGATACACCTACTGCGACACCGAGCAGCACTCCTACTCAGACGGCGACACGCACCGAAACTCCGACCAATACACCTACTGATACCGCAACACCTACGCCGACTGAAACAGCGACGACTACACCTACCAATACGGCAACACCAACTGAAACACCAACGAGCACACCAACTCAAACGCCCACACCCACTGAGACACCGACGAGCACGCTGACTCAGACGGCGACGCCCACCGAAACGCCGACGAGCACACCAACCCCAACGTCCACGCCCACCGAGACACCAACGAACACGCCGACTCAGACGGCAACACCCACCGAAACACCGACCAGTACACCTACTGAAACGTCAACGAGCACGCCGACTCACACACTCACTCCTACAGCGACGCCAACCGACACACCTACTAAAACGGTGACGCCTACGGCAACCGCTACCAACACGCCGACTAAGACAGCGACGTCTACGACAACCTCAACGCGCACATCCACTGCGACGCTGACTAGGACGCCAACCCGCACACTTACTCCTACTTCGACCACCACGCCATCAGTAAGGTTGCAGTACTATCCCAACCCAGACGAGCGCTCCTTGATTTCCGAGGCCCTTGGTCCTGAGTTCAATATTGTCAACACCACGGCCTACTCCATTCCACTCAGTGAGCTGAAGATTCGTTACTACTTCACTCGCGACGGAAATCAACCGCTGGTTTTCAATTGCTGGTATACCGATCTGCCTCAAGGCTGCGATAGCATTACCGGCACGTTTGTCCTCTTGAACAATCGAGGCCTGCCCGGGGCCAATACCTATTTAGAAGTCGGTTTTCGCCGAGGCACCCTGGATGCATATAGTCAGACCGGCGAGATCTATGTCGGTGTCCACAAGCAGAATTGGAGCAATTTCTATCAAGGTAATGACTATTCGTTTGATGGAACCCGTGATGAGATCTTTACCGATTGGAATAAGATCACGTTGTACCGCAATGGCGAGTTAGTGTGGGGCAGAGCACCTATTCCCATCCCCGTGACGCTACACCAGTTTCCAACTACCTTGCTGACGACTATCCTGACCTGGATCAATCAAGTCACAACAAACTTCGTGGTGCCCGTCAAGACACAACCTCAGGCAAACCAGGCGCTGTCCAAGACTTCCGCCCTGGAAACGGAGCCCAAGACGATCCCGGTTCGGTTGAATGCCGCTGCCTTAACGGAAGCATTGCCGCAAGCAACTGAAATACCATCGAAAACTATGGCGCCTGTACAGCCCATTACCCTGCGCAGCACCACCGTGCAAACTCTTACCCTGGAAATCGCCGAGGAAGTTGACGTGCAGTTCCTGATTCCGGGGACGTTCTACGTGAGCGATGTCGCCAACCCCTCACTCGTCGCCGTGATCGACGTGCGCTCGGCACAGAACTATCCGCCGCGTGCGTATGATGTTGAGGTGACGTTTGATCCCGAACAGAGTGTGACGGTTGATCTGGATCGTTACGGTGGGCTTGATCCTGATGGCGATCAACTCTTCTATACGCTTGTGACCTCACCTCAGTTTGGCGAAACAAGCCTTATTGGAACTCATCTGATTTACACGCCTACTTTGTTCCTTCAAGCAGGCCTCGAACAGCTGACTTATCGAGTTGAGGATGGCCGTGGGGGGAGTGATGAAGGCACACTTGCACTCATGGGTCTGGAGCCTAACAATCCGCCCCTGGCGAATGATCGCGTCGTCAGTTTTGAACCTAGTGGGCCAGTGACAGTAGACCTGGCAACCTTGACCTATGATCTGGAAGACGTGACACTGGACTACACACTCAGTACTCTGCCGGTTTACGGCGTCGTAACTCTATTTACAACTACGCTGATTTATACACCTAGCGCGGCCTTTACCACGACTGACACTTTGAACTACACCGTTAGTGATTCGGCAGGCGAGTCGGACACCGGAACTTTGTTATTAAGTGGAGTCACCGAGAGTGGAAGTGACAATCACGCACCGCATGCCGACAATCAGACCTTGCGGATTGATGAATATGATCTGGGCCAATTGGATTTGAATAAGTTGGTATGGGATGCAGATGGTGATACGGTGCAATTAGACCTGTTGACGACGCCCGTCTCTGGCACCGCTTCTTTGGTGAGTGGGACTTTAACTTATACGCCAACTGTACCTCTTTCTGGAACGATCCTTGTTGAAGATTTACGCTATCGCGCTGTCGATCCACAAGGCGATGGCGCTGAAGGTCTGATCAGTGTGATCGTGGCGACACCCAAAGCCGGGCCGCCGCCTGATATTTACAGCGACCGGCCGGTGCGGTTAGCGATCGATCCTGATACCGTGATGCTGAACGGCGTTGGTTCGGAACAATCAGTGTCGTTGCATGCCTATAACGCGCAAGGACAGGAAGTGCCCATCCCCAACGATCTAGCCGGAGCCATTCGCTGGCGCACGGTTCGGCAGGACGAAGCGCAATCCATTCAGTTCACCGTCGATTCTGTCCGAGCCTATCGTGGTCTTGTGCATGCGAATGCTGCGCAAGGCTATCTACAGCTCAAAGCCGATTGGGGCGGCATGTTCTCACGTTCGGCCACCATCATGGCGGTCGAGTTGCAGCCGGGCGTCATCGTCGTGCCCGATAGTGCAGTACGCACCCCGGTGCGCTTCACCTTGCCGCCTGACTTAGTGGTATTGAATGGAGACGAGGCTGCGATGCGGGCCTGGGTTCAGGCTCAGGGACCGGGTTACCAGCTGCCCCCACTTTTTACGACCACGCTCGATCCTGCTCTAGTTACGGGGCTTGAGCCGGGCGTACTGCTTGCTTCGGGAGGGAATGCTTCAATTGCTGGACGCGTGATCAGTGCGCTATCAACTTCGGATGGGGCCGAGATTATCTTTGAGACTGTGCCCATTACGAACATCATTGCCAGGGCTGAACTGCATGCCTTGTACGGACCGGAGGACATTTACCGGAATGGGCAAGATCCATTTGCCGATCTTTCACCTGAAGGCAGCTCCTTGGCCTCGGTTGGCGAGAAGACTTCAATTGTACAAAAGCAAGCACGCGGCACATTGGCCGATGCCGGTGAGCGGGCGTTCGGCCCACAGCTATTGGGTGATTCGATTGATATCGGCGGTAGCGTAAGCGACAGCTTTGAATGGAGCAAACGTTTCGAGATCTCGTCGGGTTTTGAAGCGGGTGTGGGAGGACCCCAAGCGGGTGGATCGGTTTCTGGCCGGATCACAGGCGCGCTGGATTTCAATCTGAGTGTCGAAGCCGAGATCTCACTTGATATCGAGATCGACGACGGCGGTCGCCACATCGATGTCTCAGCGTCATTTTCCGGCGGGGCCAGCGCGTCAGCGGAGTTATCGCTCACGGCCTCGGGTCAGGTCAGCGCCCATCTCGCGCCGCCACCGTTCCAAATTTCGGCCGTCATCGCACGCCTGCCGGCTTTCCCCTTGTTGGGTGTCAGTCTCAGCCTTCAGATTGGTCCCTCTGCCAATATCACGGCTCAAGGCTCGGCTTCTGTTTCGGTGCGCAAGGAAGTGTCTGTCAATGCCGAATTTAGCGTCAGTACCAGCGCTGAACCGCACGCCGATGCGAGCTCGCAAGGCTTCGATCCCAGTCTGGAGACCAGCTTAAGCGCTGAGGTTTCCTTCGATGCGGTTGCCAGTGTGGACACAACATTGGGTGTGCGAGTGGGGCTGGTGGATTTGGAGAACATTGCGGGTAATCTGGGAGGCGGTGGGACGAGTTCGACCAGCAATGCCACTCAGCTGGAATCAGAGAGGACTAACTTCCAAACGGAAGCCGCCTTGCCCTCGCATTGGAAAGATAATCAGAAGGCAGAAACACCCCTCCCTATGGCAGGCCTCCCTATGCCAAACCCTGCTGTAGATCAAGAAGCCGCCTGGGCGTCCATAGCTTATTTTAATCAATTCTACCAGATTGATTACACAGGAATCCTCAGGACGGTCAATGTTCACGATGCGGCCTGCCAGATTGGCCAAAGGATGGCTTCAAGAAATCAGGATCCATTTTCAAACAGTCCGCAGTTTCAAGGCGTTCTCAGTAATTTTAAGGGACACTTATTTGAAATTGAGATGTCGTATGAACAGGGTTGGCTTCTTGACCCCAACCCCTCAAATCCCCTCTTTGACGCAACGGACCCATTGGTTGGTAATCAACGCTGGCAAATCAAGGATCTCAGTAAAGATCTTAGCTGTCAAAAATTAAACACCCTTTTTTCACAAAATGTTTATTTAGGTGTTATCGAGCACCTATACCAAGCCACCCCAGTGGCAGGGAACTGTTACCGCTACTACCCAACTATTTCAACTACCCTAGCAACAAATCCTGACGCTATTTTGCATAGCAGATATACTGATGGTGAGGTTGTTAATCGTTCAAAAGCATTTCTTCAATATGCTTGGAGTGAATGGAACACGCCCGGCCACTGTGTTCCTGTTCCTAATCCTAATCAATGCCCGTACTCTTATAATTTTGATCCAGTCGCGCGCCTAAACGGCGACGGTGAAGACACCAGCTGCTCAGATCAACCACCGGATGATGAGACTCCCCCCGACGACGGGCCTGCTTTGCCACAGTGGTTGCTCGACTTGCTGCCCTCATTGACTATCGGTGTGGACGTGAAGTTGCAAGCACCCTTCTTCAAAGCCAACTATCAGAGTGACTTTGAGACGTTCAGTCGTTTGGATCGGGGCGCTGGCTGGTATGGCTTCGGCGGAAACATCAGTGTCGAACTGGCCGGGGGCCTGATTGGCAAGCTGGTCGATCTGGCGAAAGCCGGTCAATCCTTTATCGATTGGCTGGGCCTCGACTTCCAACTTCCCGCGATCCTGACCGGCCCATTCTTTGAGTATGAGAGAACCTACGGCTATCCCAAGGGCACGGGCAGCCCGGTGCTGCCCGAGGATCAGGGCGGTCCTGCCGACGATCTCTGCGCTAAAGACGGCCCACAATCTTATGAAGACGCGAATGTTAGGATCACCTGTGAGCAAGAGACCAAATCTTGTCCGGTGGGTCAGACCGGTAAGTCTGTCGAATACTATCGCCAGACCCAGTATCTGACCGCGCCGCAACGCTATTTCACTTTTGGCGAAGGCTTTGTCAGTCACGTCAGTGATGTCAAAGTGTATAAGATTGCCGAGGTGACGCCAAGCGGTGAAGGCGGTGCCTGTGTCTCGCAACCGGTGGTGGCGACACCCATCGGCACCGTGGAGAAGACAGGCGAAAATGCCTGGCATTGGAACGGCGACGACATCCCCACCGATGCCAATTACACCATGGTTACGCTGTCCAAGCCTCAACCGCTGCCGTTCTTGTACTTCTATCTCAACGAACATCGCGATCAATTCACGGCGGGTGGCGGGGCCTGCGCGGATGAAAACCGCGAGCTGGTCGATGTGGATGATCAATGCAAGTCACCGGAGCCGACGGACTTCAAACCCCGCAGCTGGCCGGTGCCGGAGCGCTTCGATACGCCCGATTGGCCCGGCTGGAGCGAACCAGGCTCTCAGAACAAACAAATTATCTTCGGTTGGGGGACCGGCGGCAGCCACAGTTCGATCGGCAGCGGCAGCCCGGCTAAGTCATCACGCGATCCGCACAACACGACCTTTGACGGATCCACCTACACATCATTAGCCCTGGGTGAGTTCCTCTACGCCACCGACGTGCTTAGCGATTTTCTGGAATTGCAAGTGCGGCAGGGCCGCCTGTCCGACTTCCCCGACTGGGCCGCTTTCAACGTGGCCGCGGCCCTGCGCGTGGGTGCCCATATCTTTGAAGTACGCTTACCTGAAAATCCGTCGTTGGGCAGTCAACTGACGTTATTGCTAGATGGACGCCAATTCGATCCCGCGCCGGGCCGTTACTCACTCGACGGTGTCAGCTTCCGGATCGATCCGGATCACACCCTCACGGTGTGGGTCAAAGATCCGACCCTGGTTAATCCTTCCCAGTATGCGGATAACGGCTTCACCAGCGTGCGTATTGGCCACATCGCCAATCAACAAATGGATGCCGAAGGCGAACCGGCGTTGTCACTGGATATCGCCATGCTCACACCGCCTGTGGGGCGTTTCCGCGGCATGCTGGGCAGCGCCGATGGGGTGAGTAGCAATGAATTCCGCACGCGTGATAATCAACCGGTTAGTAGCTTAGCTGCTTTCTATGAGGCCTGGCGTGTCACCGACGGGGAAGAATCGCTCTTCACCTATGCCGAAGGACAGGGACCTGAAGCTTTCAACTTGATCCAGGACGCCTTGCCACCGGCAGATGAAGAAATCGACATTAATCTTCAAGCGGCAACAGATATTCTCAGTAATACGTGTCAGGCCGATGTCGCCGCGATCGATCCGCAATTCATCAGGACCATCGCGTATGAATTGGCGGTCGGCCGCACGGCGCAGAATCTGGTCGCTAGTGGCCTGTGCTATGACGAGCACGTCTATGGCGCGGGTGATTCTACTCCAGCTTTGGTAGGCTTGCGCTTCAGTGGTGTTGCACACTTGCCCGATCAGCCCGAAATCACCATCCCCGGTGTGCGAGTTACGATCGACGCGGTCGAGCTGGGGCGAAATCTCTGCAGTACGGTGACGGCCTATGGTGGGCGTTATCGCTGTGGCCTGACAGACTACCCGGCTGACTACGATCTTCCAGAATTGACGCTGCTCTATCAAGTTAGCGGCTATGGCGCACCGCTCACTTTTACTCAGACGATCACACCGCCGTTGCCGGGTGAATGGGGCGACTATGCTCAGGACGTGATCGCCACGCCCACGCATGTGCTGCATCTCACCGGACGATTGTGGGGACCGGATGGTTTGCCGTTGGCAGGAGGGCACATTCGTGTTTCCGGTCCGGCGCTGGCCCAGGATGATGCCGATAATCAGGGCTACTATGATGCCTATCTGCCGTTGCCCGACGGCGTAACGGCGGGTACTTTGCGCTACGAAGCCGCCGCGGCGCGCTTCGCCACCTCGGTCACACAAAACGAAGCATTCGCGCTGGAGTCATCGGGCGTTCACGAGATGGCGCGCGATCTGACGACTCAGTTACGACCGCTGCCGCCCGAATCTTCCGGGCCACCTTCAGCCGCACAGTATGGCCGGGTCGTTTTCGCTGGAAGAGTGAATAACACCTTGATCGATCAACCCGATCGTGCCGGCGTGAATGGCGCACGCGTGCAGGTGCAATCAGCCGCGCTGCAGGATGGCGGCTGTGAAACCACGACCGATCTTCAAGGCTACTACAGCTGTGCCGCACCGTTGCTGCGCAGCGAATCCTTCACCGCGACGCTCAGCGTCAGCCGCATTGGTGCAACGCTAAGCACCGTGAGCGTCATCACTGAAGAGCTTCCACCGATTGGCGGCACGGCGATCAAGACGACTGATCTTCAAGTAAGCTCGACGGTGCTGCACCTGTATGGCCAGATCATCGATGTGGATGGCCTACCACTATCCAATGCGGATCTGACTGTGGTGAGCTCACCCGGAACGGATGGCGTGATCGCTCGCACGAATGGCCGCACCACGGCGACCGGACTCTATGATCTGTATCTGTCATTGCCTGACACCATGCCGCTGCATGATCCGACTCACGTGACTGGCACGCTAACTTATCAGATCGAATATCCGGTGGGAGGAGGAACTGCTCTGTTCAGGACGACGCGCAATCTGGCCTCGCTGCCGGGTGGTGCGCCTGAAGTGAGCACACTCACGCCCTTTGAAGCTGTGCTTCACATGAGTGATCAGTCTCGCACTTTGGCCTTTTCTGGACGAGTACGAAATGCTCTGGCGGGGGGCGAGGGACTTCCCGGTACGCAAGTGGTTATCGACAGTCCCGAGCTGGGTGACATCTGTACGGTGCACACCGACGCCGCGGGCAATTACACTTGTGACGCCTTTATGGAACAAACTGCACCAGTGACGGTGACTTATCAAGTCAGTGGACGCGGCACGGATACACGCTCCATCACAATCGATCCCACGGTGGCCGGCAGTGGTGGACGTTATCCGGTGGTTCAAAGTTTCTGGCTTTCGCCGACGACGTTGCTGGTCAGCGGCATCCTGCGCGATCAACATGCGACGCCGGTGTCTGGAGCGACTATCGGGGTGGCGGGACTGCAAGGCGGCGGGCATACCGCAACCGATAGTTCAGGCTACTACCAACAGTTAGTTGTCCTGGGGGATAGCCTGCCAACCGGAGAGTTGTATTTTACGATCTACTACGTAACTCCCGCGGGTTGGATCTTTGCCACCGATCGCTTGACGTTTACCGTCGAGGCCGGACAACAGACCGCGCTCAGTAAGGACTTGACGATCGATTTAGGCCCGCTCAGTCCCGATCCCGTTGAGTCGAGCCGGATCACCTTCTGGGGCGAGGTGCGAAATAATTACGCGCTTGAGGAGCCGCTGCCCGGCGCCACCGTCACCATCCGCGGCGCTGGAGAGGCGACGAGCTTGGGCACGCTTTGCACGGCCACGACCGATGAAATAGGTCGCTACACCTGTGCGGCCATGGGCGAGTTCCCCCGCGATCTCACGGCTGAATTCGAAGTGAGTTTAGAGGACGTGCCGCTCAGCGAGCGCTCACAGGTGACGTGCTATGTGTCTCAAGGATTAGATTTCGACAATCAGTGTATGCGCGACCTTTACGTGGAGCCAACGACCTTGAGTTTGCAAGGTACCATCATCGATCTGCGTGGTCGCCCCTTGGGAGGCACTACGTTTGAACTGGTGGAGCCGATCGCGCGGACGGTACAGGCAGATGAACATGGTCGGTATCAACTGTTTGTGCCCTTGCCCAGCAACGTGCTGAGTAGCACGCTGCGCTATCAAGTGGCCTACCGGGGTAGAGTGGGACAGGGTGAACAGACTTTCACAGAGTTGACCCCTGAGACTACAAATGAACGGACGTTAGCCGAGGCACCCGTGCCGTTTATCGTGCAAAGCCGATCGGTCTATCGCAACGACTTCGACAACTGGGTGGGGCCAGAGTGGTCCACTGCTGTGTTGCTGCGAGAGCGTGGCGGCATAGGTGATATGCTGGGCAATTTCAGTGGACAGTCTATTACCCTCACACTGACCGAGCTACCGCCTCACACACAAATCACGGGAACGGTCGATCTCTATGTGTTGGACACTTGGGATGGTAACTGGATTGACTATGGGCCGGATGTTTGGGAACTCCGCGCGAATAACCAACCGCCTTTGGTACGAGCCAGTTTCAGCAATTGGTTCGAATCAGAAAGTCTTCAGTCTTATCCCGCCGTATACGGCACAGGCGAATATCAGGCCGGTTCAGGCGCTACGATCACGAGTACCAACCCGCTCTACTCGCTGTATCGCATCCCCTTCACGTTGACACATGATCTAGATACGCTGACCTTGCGTTTCTCCGGTGTTGGCTTGCAAACTCGCAGCGATGAGAGTTGGGGCCTCGACAATGTTGAAGTGTACGCCGACGTCGATCCGGTTATTCCCATAGCTGACTTCGACGTGGAACCGATCTTTGGTGTCCAATCTCTGGAGGCCCTTTTCACTGATCGGTCGACAGTACAAGAGGGTTCGATTATAGACTGGGCGTGGGATTTTGGTGATAATGGTTACAGCGAAGAACCGTCGCCTACGCATTACTATGAACAAGGTGGCGTCTACACACCCAGGCTCAGAGTTTGGACGGAAGAGTCCTCGGCCACGGTTAGCAAACCGGCGCAGATTCAGGTCAGTCCACCGACGCCTAGTGCGGTATCGGCGCAGCCGCTGGGTGCTGACCCGGGCTACCTGGCGATCGCGGGCAATCAGACGGAGTCGCTGGTGGTCTGGGAAGATAGGCTGTTCAATAGCACCCTCGATATCATGGCGCAACGTGTGGATGAGTATGGCGCGCCCGTGGGAGAGCCATTCAGTATGACAGTAGAGGCGGGCGATCAAATTCGCCCGGCGGTGGCTTACCTGGATGATGCAGCGCATTACCTAGCCGTGTGGCTGGCTCAGGCTGAGGGTGTTCACGAACTGTCTGGTCAGATCGCGGCGCCGAACAACACTCCGGGTAATATATTGGCGGGCGATTCGATTCTCATTCGCAGCAACCTCAGTGCGACGCTCGATATGCCGCGTGTCTTGGCCAATCCCCAGTTCAATGAGTTTGTCGCCGTCTGGGTAGAACACGATACCGGAGAGGGTGAGTTATATCATCGCGTGCTGGCTCAACGCCTCTTAGCGGATGGATCTCTCAGCGGTGAGCCGACCGAGATCTTGAGCGACACGCAATACATTCGCTCCCTGGCTGTGGCTATCGATTCAAATGGCGACTATCTAGTGACTTGGGAACAGCCACAATATGACGAATGCTCTGGCATTCAAGCGATTCAGCTCGCTCATGCGCTGGACACTTGGACCGATCGCTTTCCGGTCAATGCCGGAGATTCCTGTGCTCGCCGCCCTGATGTGAGCTTCTATCCTGCACGAAATGAATACGTCATCGCCTGGCTGGAAGAATCGGATCAGGGTGGAGAAAGAGTCATGGCGGGCTGGCTCTCACCAGGAGACACGACCGTGAGCGAGCGCTTCGCTTTGAACGCAACACCGGGCGAGCATACCGACAATGTCAAGGTCAGCTATGTAACAGCCTCCCAGGTGATTATCGCTGTTTGGGACAGATACGAGGCAGGCGGTTGGAACCTTTACGCCCAGTCCATCTCTTCGAACGGATCGATCCATGACTTCCCGCTTCTGGTCATACCCAATATTGCTTTTGAATCTGAGACCAAGAGCAGGCCGGTCCTGACCAACTTTGGACTGGTGGCCTGGCTCAGCGCAGGACGGCAATGGATTGAGGGGACGATCTTGAATGAGTATATTTGGCCGGATGCTTTCTCTATCAGTGGTCCGCCCTAAATGAGTGACGCGCCATGTAAGCGCGCATCGTCACAGTCGGGGACCTTCCTGTAAGAACGGATGCGGCTGGCCTGAA
>JAUQXC010000625.1 GCA_030834825.1 Thermoflexales bacterium | reverse complement strand
TGGCTGATGATCGCGCTACCCTGACCGAAATTTACGCAGGCTGGGAGAACTATCAAATGCACCTGATTAACGCAGTGGTGTCCCTAACCGCCGAGCAATTAGCGTTGCGCGCGGCACCGCCGTTACGCACGGTTGGCCAGTTGGCCGCGCATATCATTGGCGCGCGGGCGCGGTGGCTCAAGAATTTTCTAGGCGAAGGCGGCAGTGAGCTTGAGGCGGTGACGCTGTATGGCGGTCCTGATCAGCCCATCCCCAACGCAGCCGAGCTGGTCGCTGGCTTACAAGTCACGTGGAGCAACTTAAAAGAATCGCTCGCGCGGTGGAACGCCGATGATCTTGCGGTGTCCTTCACGCGCACCTATCGCGGCGAAACCACAACGCTTTCGCGCCGCTGGGTAGTGTGGCATCTGCTCGAGCACGATCTACACCATGGCGGCGAACTGCTGCTGACCCTGGGCATGCACGGCTTGCCCACCCCCGATATTTAGCGTGCAGTTTCGAGTTAGTCCGGCCCCCAGCCGCGTTCTTCCACCGATTGAAAAATATCGGTATCACTGACAATGCCCACCAGGCGGCCGCTCTTCATCACCACGGCGCGGCGGATGTTGGCATCCAGCATGATGATCGAACACTGCTTGATGGTCGTGTCGGGCGAGACCGTGATCAGCGGCGAGGACATCAGCTCGCCGACAGTCACGTTGAACAGGGGGCGATCGGCGGCGACCACTTTGCGCAGTACATCGCGCTGGGTCATGATGCCGTGGGCACCGTTAAGCCCATCAGGCTCCACGACGACACTGTGGATCTTCTTCTCGCGCATTAAGTGCAGCGCCTCCTCAATGGGCAGCGACGCAGGCACGGTAACGACCGGTGAGGTCATAATCTCTTCGACAATGTGGGGTGTCTGACCGAGCATGAGCCTATCTCCTCTTGGGTGTGGATGAACCAGGAACGGCGCGAACGGCTGGCCAACCGTTCGCCGCGTGCAACCTTCATCAATGAGTATAACATACCCCCAGGGGCGATAACGCCGCCCGTCACAGCGAGACTCGATTAAATGTTGCAATTGCACAACGAATAACGGATGAGCCTTCCCGCTCATCCGTTTAAGCATTTGGATCTCACGACTTCAACGGGAATTGCTCTCGCTGGATGGTCACATCCAGCGTTCTTGAACGGCGGATGTGACCATCCGCCGGGAGCATCTGCCAATAATCCCGCTCGCCCCGGAAGGGCCAGCATTTGATATTTGCTGCCTCAATCCACACTCTTGGCGCCGTTCTTCATCGCCCGGAGCAGGGTATCCTGATCGACGGGCAAGCGTCTGACCCTCACGCCGACTGCATTCGCAATCGCATTCGTGATCGCCGGTGTAATCGGGATGCTGCTGATCTCGCCCACTCCCTTCGCGCCGAACGGTCCCGATGAAATCTCATGTTCCACGATGAACGACTTGATCTCCGGCATGTGCTTGATGCTGGGCATCTTGTAGCGCGCCAGCCACTGCGCCCACGGCACACCCTGTTCATGCGGAAACTCTTCCGTCAGCGCATTACCGATGCCCATCACGATGCCACCTTCGATCTGTCCTTCCAGCGCCAGCGGGTTAATGGCACGGCCAATGTCGTGCGCGGCGATGACCTTCAACACTTTCACTTCGCCCGTCTCCGTATCCACTTCCACCAAAGCCGCGTGCGCCGCATACGAGAACGCCACATGCATATCACCACCCTGCCCCAACGGCCTCGTTTCCGGTGCAGTGTATTCGTAGATCAACTTCGTGGAGCGACCTTCAGCCTGCATCCACTCCACAACCTCCGCAAACGATGCCGACTTGCCACGCGAGTGGCCGTTGTTGTCATCCGCGTGTTCCACGCGCCCGTTGCGGAACTTCAACGAATCCGGCGACACGTCCAGGCGTTCTGCGGCCACGCGCGACATGACTTCACGCATTTGCATTGCCGCGTGGCGGGCCGCATTGCCGCTCACATAGGTCTGGCGGGAAGCGGTGGTCGGGCCGCCGTTGGGTGTCAGATCGGTGTCGCTCAATAACACGGTCACTTGCTCAAAGGGTAGTCCCAGCTCTTCGGCCACGACGGCAGCCAACACGCCCGGCAGGCCCTGCCCAATCTCGGCTGACGAGGTGCGAATCTCGGCGGTCCCTGCTCCGCAAGCGTATACTTCAATCTCCGCCCCGGCGCAATCATTCGCGCCGCCGCCCAGGCCGGTGTTCTTATAACCGACCGCCAGGCCCCACGCGTAATTCTTGTGGCCGATTTTCCACGGTTGTCCATAGATAAACGGCTCGGCAGTGTGTTGGGCGGCAATGCCCGGCACCGGGGTCCGCTGCGCCGCCGTACGTTGCGCCGCAATACGTTGCGCTTCATCAGCCTTCATCGCCGCGACGACGTGATCGAGACATTCATCCAACCCGACACTCTCCAACAATACCTGCCCAGTGTTCGTCGTCGATCCCACTTGCAGTGAGTTCAGTTTGCGCAGTTCAATCGGATCGATCCCCAGCCGCCCGGCCAGCTCATCCATCGTCATCTCGACGGCAAAGCACGATTGCGTCACACCAAAACCCCGAAACGCGCCCGCGGGCACATTGTTGGTGTACATCGCAAAACAATCGGACTTCGCATTTGCGACGTCGTATGGCCCGTTGGCATGCGTCGTCGCCCGCGTCAGCACCTTCTCGCCCAACGAAGCATAAGCGCCTGTGTCACCATACAACTCCGCCTTGGCCGCGGTCAGTCGTCCGTTTTTCTTCGCACCCAGCTTCACTGTAATGGTCGTGGCGTGTCGTTTGGGATGCGCGATCAACGATTCGTGCCGGGTATAGAGTATCTTGACCGGGCGGCCTGTCGCCTTCGCCAGCAGCGCCACGTGAATCTGCCCCATGATGTCTTCTTTGCCGCCGAAGCCGCCGCCGATCAATGTGCCGACGATACGCACCTGCTCTTTTGGCACGCCCAATGAGGCGGCCACTTGATCGCGATCCTGATAGGCGATCTGTGAACCGACATAGATTTCGTAACGCCCTTCGTCCGTCAGCCGCCCGATCGCACATTCCGGCTCAAGGAACGCATGGTCGGTCGAAGCGGTGTGATACGTTCGTTCGAGCACCACATCGGCTTCCGCAAAGCCTTGCTCCACATCACCCCTGGCCACCTTGATATGTTTGAGCAAATTGCCTTTCTCATGCACGCGCGGTGCGTCGGGTTGATGCGCGAACTCCGGCGTATCGACCACCGGCAGCAGCTTGTAGTCCACTTCGATCAGATTCAGTGCGTCCTGCGCAATCTCTTGCGTGTCAGCCGCGACGATGGCGATGGCATCGCCCACGTAGCGCACTTTGTCGCCGCAGGCACACAACACCGGCCAGTCGATTGTGACCAAGCCGTGATTCTTCCGTCCCGGCACATCGGCATGCGTCAGCACCGCGTGAACACCGGGTAAGGCCTGCGCCTTGCTCGTATCGATCTTTTTGATCAACGCATGCGGCACTCCGGCCCGCAGTGTCGCGCCGAAGAGCATATCGGGGAAGACGACGTCGTCGGCATACTTGGCCGCGCCGGTGACCTTCGCCACGGCATCCGGTCGCGGTTTAGCTTCGCCCACGACGTGGTAGCCGTGCTTCGTCACAGGTAGATAATCGGCCAGTGAGATCTCCTGTCCATTGGCAGACTTGATCGCATTGGCAATGCTGACGTAACCCGTGCAGCGACAGTAGGTATCCTTCAGCGCGATCTTGATCTCTTCATCCGTTACCGGCTCGCCCTGCTTCCTATCCAGCAACGCCTTCGCCTGCATGATCATGCCCGGCGTGCAGAAGCCGCACTGTACCGCGCCGTGCTTGATGAAATTCTCTTGCAGCGGATGCAATTGATTTTGGATTTTAGATTTTGGGTTGGGGGAGTATGCCTGCGCTGCCACCCCTTCAATGGTCTCAATTTGAGCACCCTGGGCTTTGAGCGCGGGATAGATGCACGACACCACCGGCTGCCCATCGACGATCACCGTACAGCTGCCGCACTCGGCTTCATTGCAGCCAATCTTCGTGCCGGTCAACCCCAATTTGTAGCGCAGCACTTCGGCCAAGAATTCATTAGGCTTCACTTCGACTGAAACAGGCTTGCCATTGACAGTAAAGTTTAACGCGGGCATTGAATGTCTCCTCTAATTCACGGTAATAACCACGGAGTTCACGGCGATACCCCTGGCAGGACTCCGTGGCCTCCACGCTCTCGGTGGTTGATCTTCATTCGACCTTATAAATTTCCGGCATGACCTCACCCGTCTTCACCCGCTCGATCGCTTTGCCCAAGGTGCGACGCAACAGCACCGGCAGGACTTCCTGGCGATATGCGCCCGTAGCGCGATGGGGACTGGTGCGCGGCTTGCATTCGCTCAACAAGACTGCGACCGCCCCATCGATCGATTCGAAATTAGCAGGCTTGCCGGTGAGGAATGCTTCGGTCTGCTGGCAGCGAAACGGCGTCGGAGCAACCGGAGCAACCGCAAGCGCAACCTTTTCAATCTGCTGATCAAGCACGCGCACCTTCGCCGCGAAATTCATAATCGGCAGCGCCACACCCTGCGGCCGCATGATGCGTGAGAAGGCACTGGCTTCATTTTCACCTGTCGCCTTGAAGCGCAGCGCCGTCAATATTTCGCGCGTGCTATCAATGGCCGACTTGCCCGGGCCGAGGAACAGCGAGGTGAAGGGAATCCAGCGCCGCCCACTGAATGAAGCGACCTCTACTTCGGCATCCAGAGCGTTGAGCGCCGTCGTTCCATCCGCTGCGGGCAAAGCGTGCGCCACATTGCCACCCAACGTCGCGACGTTGCGCACTTGCGGTCCACCCACCACGTAACTCGCCTCGACCAACGCCGTGGCTTTCTGCTGCAACAGTTGGCTTTCGACGATCTGGCTGTGCGTCACGCCCGCGCCGATGACGATGAAATCCGCTGCTTCGCGGATCTCATTCAGCCCGATGATGCGCGTGACGTCGATCAGCGCTTCCACCGGCGGCGCATGACCCTGCCGCAAATCGAGGATCAGATCGGTGCCACCAGCCACCACACGAGCTTTGCCGTCATAGCGCGCCAATAAGCCAACGGCTTCATCGACCGACAGAGGCAGATGATAATCATTCCAGAGTGGCATACCACCCCCAGGATCCGTTGCGGAACTTCAGGATCGATAGCACTTGGCCGTACCCGACAAAGCCGGCGACCCGCTTGCGCGTCGACCAACGAGGAGGTTGGTCGCCGGTATGCGTCCGACGCATACCGACTATCGATCGAGGATGTGGCTATTTTACCGCACAGACGAGAAGATCGCCACGCCCAGACCCGTGGCCCTCATGCAGTCGACGATTTTCTTTTGTCACAAAATCAGGCTTCACGGTACAATAGGCCCATGAGCGACACCACACTGATTACCACACACGAACTGGCACGGCACCTGGACGATCCTGACTGGGCAATTTTCGACTGCCGTTTCTCGTTGGCTGATCCTGAGCGTGGCCGGCGCGACTATCTGCACGAGCATATTCCCGGTGCAATCTATGCTCATATCAATGCAGAGCTCTCCGGCCCGATCATCCCGGGCGTCACCGGACGGCATCCCTTGCCGACCCGCAATGAGCTGGTCGCACGCTTCTCTGAGTGGGGTATTGATCAGCGTGTTCAAGTTGTCGTCTATGATGACAGCGGCGGAAGCATGGCTGCGCGCCTATGGTGGTTGCTGCGTTGGCTGGGACATGCCGCGGTGGCGGTCTTGGATGGTGACTGGCGCAAATGGAAGAGTGAGGGACGTCCCATTCGTGACGGCGTGGCCATTCGCCCCTCGCGCCGCTTTGTGCCACAGTCCCGATCGGAACTCTTGATCACGTCGGAAGAAGTCGAAAGCAGGCTGCACGCTGACCAGCACAAATTGTTCGATTCCCGCACCGCCGATCGCTATCGCGGCGAAAACGAAACGCTCGACCCGATCGCCGGTCATATCCCCGGCGCGATCAGCGCCCCCTATCCCGACAATCTTAACCCCGACGGCACCTTTCGATCGGTTGAGGAATTGCGCGCGCGCTTTACCGCGCTGCTGGAAGACACCCCCGCCGATCACGCCGCTTTCTACTGCGGATCGGGCGTGACTGCGGCACAGAATATCCTGGCGTTGAAACATGCTGGCTTGGGCGATGCACAGCTGTACGCCGGATCGTGGAGTGAGTGGATTACCGATCCGCACAGGCCGATTGAGAACTGATACCTCCCGGGAGT
>JAUQXC010000624.1 GCA_030834825.1 Thermoflexales bacterium | reverse complement strand
AGAAGGTCGGACATTCGTGGGCCATGCTTACACGGACAGCACTGGTGATTGGTCCATCACCGATCCGGCTTTTACCGGTTGCTATGTGGCGTTCGCCACCGAGACCTCTTCAAGCGGCACGGCCTCCACTGAATTCTCACGCGACAACTGTCGCTACATTTTTCTGCCATTAATTGTCAGGAGCTCCTAGCCTGGCTGAGACCTTCCAGGACTGGGGCTGAAGGAGGTAAGAGCATTGCGTGACGCATGAACTGCCTGGGGAGGACAGCCTCGCCGCGGCGTGGGGCAAGGCACTGGCAGTACTGTTTCACGATCGTTCCTGTCTGCGGGGCAATACTTATTCGATTCTTGTAAGGAGCTTACCATGTTGCGCTCATCGCATTTTGAACTCAAGTTAGTGGTTGTCACAGGTGCAGCACTTTTCTGTCTCGCTTTGCTGATCAGCCTGGTCCTGGCTTCCCCAACCCAGGCTACTCCTGAGTATGGGGTCTTGACTGTGGGCAATGACACCGACGCCAGCGGCTTGCCTTGTACGAGTACGGACGATTGTAACCTCCGCAGTGCCATCGAGTATGCTAATACGCACGGCGGTGATTGGGCTATTGTTTTCACTTCGGGCATTCATACCTTCACTTTGGGCTCTCCGCTAACAATCAGCGCTGATGCCATTACGATCACAGCCAATGCCGGACAGACCGTCTTTATCAATGCAAACAATAACGGACAAGCTTTCATCATCTATGGCTCGGGCGTGAGGTTGAACAACCTGTACATTTATGGCTCAACCGCAGGCACTGCCAACATTTGGATAGGCAGCTCTGCCCAGGGTGTGGTTCTTTCCAATAATTACATCGGGACCTATCCGACAAATTCAGGCAGCGTGGACTGTGAAGTCAGTCTCAACTCTCACAGTGGTGTTTACATCAACTCGACCGGCGCCGTCGCGGCAGGTTCTGCCCGGGCTTGGATCTACGGCAATACGATTAGCTGCAATAAGGGGATACCGGGTAATGGCATTCACATCCTGAGCGATCACGTCGTCATCGGCGCCAATGCGACCGGAGCGGCAAACGCGAATTATATCGGGTATAACCGTGGAGACGGTGTGCACATCGCCGGCAGCGGCTACAACTACAATACTATTCGCAACTCGATTATCGGCCACAACCAGAATGGCATCGTGATCAGCGCTACCGCCAAGTATAACTCTGTGCTGACCAACACGATTAGCACCAACACCAATGTGGGCGTTTTCCTAACGGGTGTCGGCACCGACTACAACTATGTGCGCGCCAACACGATCCGGGAGCAGAGCAACACCGGCGTGCACATCGACGCTGGAGCACGCTATAACGAGATCGGCTGTGGGCTGCTGGGCGGATCCTCAGCCAGCGGTAACGTAATTTCAGCCAACGATCGGGAAGGCGTATATCTCTCCGGCGCCAACACCATGAACAACTATGTGCATTGCAATCGGATCGGCACCAGCGCTGACGGCTTGAGCGATGACGGCAACAAAGGCAACGGCGTGGTGTTGACTAACGGCGCACGCGGCAACTTTATCGGCACCACCGTAGCGGGGCGTAACATCATTGCCGGCAATGATGTCAACGGTGTGGAGATCGTTGCAGGTGCACATGACAATCTGGTGCAGGCCAACTACATTGGAGTTAATGCCGCTGAGCAGCCTCTTTCCAACACCCTGAGCGGAGTGGCCATCTATGCTGGTGCGTATCTGAACTTGATTGGCGGTTCGGACGTGAGCAACCTTAACACGATTAGCCATAATGGCATCTATGGCATCTACATTGCCGGTAGCGGCACCACCACCAACACGGTGAAATATAACCATATCATGTCTAACGGTGATAACGGGGTGACAGTGCAAGAGGGCGCGCAAGGCAACACGATCGGTAGCACTGCCTTTGCGCAAGGTAACGCGATCCGGGCCAATGGAACCAGTGGGATTTATGTGGCTGATTCCGGCCATAACACGATCTTATACAATGGGGTCGGGGAGAATGCCCACTATGGCGTGCTCCTGGATGGCGTGAGTACGACGTGGAATGTCGTGTCCGGAACTACGATTCTGGATAACGGTTATGATGGTATTGCTGAGCGGAACGGCGCCAACCTGAATGCCTGGACGCAAGTCAGCATTTATAATAATGGCGGGTTGGGCATTGATAAGGATGTCAGCGATGATGCGGCCAATGTCATTCATGCACCGGCTGCCGTCATTACTTCGATCGTGCCGGCTGGTGACGTCGTACACATCAGCGGCACGGGCTTAAACCTTTCCCTGGTTGAGGTCTACCAGGTGGCGCCCGATCCGAGCGGCTTTGGCGAAGGGAAGACCTATGTGGGCCTTGCCCCTGTCACGTCGGGCCGCTGGTCGCTGAGCGTTCCTAGCAGCTACGGCCGCTGCTTCACCTTGTTTGAAATTGCGCTGGCGGTTTCATCTAGCGAGTTTGGGCCGAGCAGCTGCCGCACCTTCTTGCCGTCGATTCTCAAGTAGATCCAGCCTGGATCATCGAACGCTATCGGGCATTGCGGCAGCCCAGCCAGCGGTTAATAGGAAGAGGAGGTCTTCTTGGGGAGATCTCCTCTTTACTTGCTGGAGCCGGAAAGCTTAACCCTTTTAATTGTGACCGTCGCCTTATTCCATTCGTCCACGACGTACGTTATACTCTACGTATGTTAACGGTTCAGCTGCTAGGCCTACCACAGATTACCTGGCAGGAGCGTCCTTTCAACATTCCGCGCCGTGCCGTGCGCGCTGCACTGTACTATCTGGCGGCGCAACCTGCGCCTGTCCCACGTGAGACGTTGGCCTTTTTGTTCTGGGCCGATTCTCCTGACGCGCTGGCGCGTTCGCGGCTGCGGCGCATGCTATCACAACTGCGTCAAGCGTTGCTGGCCGGCGGTGCGCCATCCGATCTCTTGCGCGTCGAAGACGATTACGTGCTGCTCGATCTCGATCGGCGGACAGTCGATGTGCTCGACTTCGAACGTGATCTGCAAGCCGCCCGATCGGCCACTCAACCCGATCAGATCATCGCGCTCGGCGAGCGTGCGCTGGCCCACTATCGGAGCGAATTCCTCACAGGGTTCACGCTGACCGAGGCGCCGGCCTTCAACGAATGGCTATCCACCGTGCGTGAGCGCCTGACTCAGCGCTACCTCGAGCTGCGGCTGCTGTTGGGGGAGCGCTATCGACAACTAAACGATGTGACGCACGCGCAGCTGCACGCCGAGATGGTATTGCGCAGCGATCCGCTGCGCGAAGAGGCGCACGTCTTGTTGCTGGAGTGTTTTGCTGCGCGTGGTGAACGCGCAGCAGCGCTGCGCCAGTACGAACTGCTGCGTGAAGCGCTGGAACGTGAGCTGCAAGTGCCACCTCTGCCGGAGACCACCGAACGGTATCGGCAGTTGTTAAACGAGATGCAAAGTCCGATCGCCATGGTGATGCCCCCCGCGATCTCGACCACGTCCGACGATGTCCCTTTCGTCGGCCGCACGATTGAACTGTCCGCGCTGTACGGCTGCTGGCAGCAGGCGCAACAAGGACGCGGGCAAGCGACGCTCGTCAGCGGTGTGGCAGGACAGGGCAAGACGCGGTTGATCGCGGAATTCGTCAGACAAGTCCAGACCTCGGCCCGGGTCTTGGCGGGCGCGTGCTATCCCTCGATGATTCATCTGCCCTACTATCCCATCGTCGAGGCGCTGCGTCCAGAGTTGGAAGAGCTGTCTCGCGCGACCCAGCTGCAACCATGGCAGCGCGAACTGCTGCGTCTGCTGCCCGAGTCGGCCGAGAGCGGGGCGGGGTTGCCACTCGATCCGGCGGGGCAGGGACGTATCCTGGAAGCGATCAGCCGCTTTCTGCGTGAGCGGGCAACTGTCCAGCCGGTGATCGTGGTCGTCAATGACGTGCACTGGGCCGACGACAATACGCTCATGCTGCTGGCTTATCTGACCCGGCGTCTCGTTGCCACGCGCGTGATGTGGATCGTCAGCCTGCAGAGCGAAGAAGCCGATCGGCTGCGGGCCTGGCGCGATGAACTGCGCCGCGAAGACAACGTCACCTCGATCGAGCTGGCCCCGTTTGACGAAATACAAGTCCACGCGTTGATCCAGCAGGTAAGCGGTTTGACCGAAGGCGGCCAGCGCTTCAGCCGGCGCTTGTTTCTAGACACCGAGGGCAATCCGTTTTTTCTCATTCAGACGCTGCGCCAGTTGTTCGAGGCCGGCCTCGTGCGCGCCGGGCCGCAAGGCTGGCAAACGTCCTTCGATACGATCACGGAAGATTACGGCGAACTGCCGCTGCCGGAAACGATTCGCGCGGTGATTCAAGCGCGGGTGGCGCGGCTCTCTTCGCTGGCACAACAGGTCACGGGGGCGGCGGCAGTCCTGGGGCGCGAGTTCAACCTGGATCTGTTGCAGCGTGTGGCGAACTGCAATGAAGTCGAATTGATCGAAGCGTTGGAAGAGCTGTTGCACGCGCACATGATCCGTGAAGGGCAAGCGCTCTACCAATTCACGCATGGTAAATTCCGCGAAGTGATCTACGAGGAACTTAGCACGGCGCGCCGCCAGGCGCTGCATCGCCGCATAGTGACCGCGCTGTTGGCTAGTCCACAACGCATGCGCCTTTCGGCAGAAGTGGCCTATCATGCCGAGCGCGGCGAGTGGTGGGAGCCGGCCCTGGAATTTGCCCAGCAGGCCGCGCGTGAAGCCGGAACCGTGTACGCTTATGAAGATGCGGCGGCTTTTGAAAGCCAGGCGTTGCAGGCCCTGGACCACTTGCCCGCCCAAGAGCTGCTGCGCATCGAAATTTTGTTGCGCCGTGAAGCGGCCTATCATGCTTTGGGCCGCCGCGACGCTCAGCGGCACGATCTGGAAATCTTGCAGCACCTCATCGCGCCGGTGAGTGATGCAGAACTCTACGCGCAATGGCATCTGCGGCGCGGGCGCTGGCTGGTGGCCTTAAGCCGCTGGACTGAAGCCGAAGCTGAATTGCAACAGGCCTGCCAGGCGGCACAGGCCGCCACGGTGCGCGAAGCCCAATTGTTGTTAGCGACGTGCCAGGGGAATTTGAACCGCTTTGTTGAGGCTGAGCAGACAGCTCGGCAGGCTTTGGAAAACGCTAAGGCACTCGGCCAGCTCGAAGCGCAGGCCACATGCGCCTTGACGCTGGCTGAGTTGAACGATCTGCAACAACAATACGATCAAGCCAGACAGTGGCTGGAACCGGCCTGCGCCTGGGCCGAACAGATCGCCGATCGAGCACTGCAGGCCCGCGCGTTGTATCTGACCGCACGGATGGAATTTCAAGTGGGGCAATATGCGGCGGCGCGCAACTCGGCTGAGCAAGGTCGCGCGCTGTATGGCAGCATGGGCTATCTGGTGGGGGAGGCCGATTGCCTGCGTGTGTTCGCCATGGCATCGGCGCGATCGCTGTTGACGCCGGATGCCATCGCCGCGTATGAACTGGCCCGGCGCTATTATCACAGTGCGGGACAGCGTTATGGCCTGGCCACCATCGAGCTGAATCTCTCGGCGTTGTTCCTACGCTTGGGTGATTTCGAGCGTGGTCAGCAACATAGCCGGGACGCGGTCGAGCTCTTCACTGCCATCGGTCATTTGCGTGGGCAGTGCGCGGCTTCCAGCAATCTGGGGCAGTCCTTGGTGTGGCAAGGGCGCGGCGCCGAAGCTGAGCCGTGGTTCATCAAAGCCGAAGCACTGGCCGGAAAGTTGAACTTGATCCCGTGGCGGGCCGAGATGCTGTCGTATCTGGGGCGGGCCTTGCTGTTACAGGATCGTGTCGCCGACGCTGAGGACGCGATGCGACGCGGGCTGGAAGTGTTGGGCGATCAAGCCCCTTATCACATTGATAGCGTGATCGAGCAAGCCTGGCTGGCGCTGGCCTGTCTGCGGGCCGATCGGTTGGCCGAGGCCGAGCAGATCAGCCGATCGGCTGTAGCCGAGCTGCGCGCTCGCCCCGGCGCAGAACATCCCCAACAGGTCTACTTCGTGCGAGCGCTGGTGCTGCAGGCCCAAGGCGATGCGGCCGGTGCAGCCGAGGCGCTGAGCCAAGCCATGACTGCCATGCAGGGAGTGTTGGCCATCCTCGACGAGGAAGACGATCGACAACGTTACTTGACGCGGTTTGCTTTCAATCGCTTCATTCAGGCCGCGCAGCAGGGTCAGTGGCCTGATCCGCCCCGCTTGTTGTAGCTGCTTGCCCCTCATAAGCAAATTCAAAAACTCTGCGTTCTTCGCGTCCTCTGCGGTGGAGTTTTATCACCGCCTCTCTCAATTTGACCTCCGGTTTGTAGACGCCGTGTAGACGCCCCGCTGTTAACATGGAACCTAATCCAGCCAAGGGAGAGGGGCCATGCTGCCAACACCACAAGCTTATAGTTCTTTCCTCATCCGTTTCTGGTGGGAGCCTGCCGAGGCAACTTCAGACGGCCTGTGGCGAGCCACCATCGAGCATATTCAAAGCGGGGAGCAGCAGGCGATTGCGAATGTGGCCGTCATCGCGCAGTTCCTCGTCGAGCACGCCGGTCCCAACCCCATTTTGTCGCCAGCCGATCAGACGTTGAAGTAATCGACGCGCAGCTATCGCCCTCAAGGGAGGAGAACGATGATCATTCCACGGTATTCCACCGGCGCTGTTTATGCCGCATAAGGAGGTGATCGCTTACGCATTCAGACGGCTGAGTTGAGGTTGTAGTAAGTTTCAGTAGATCCAATTTTGCTCCCGCTTGCTGCGCGTGACAATCCAGCGGTTAAAACGGCGGATTGTCACCCACAGGGGCCTGGAGCCTAGAATTTGAATCTACTGAGTCTAGTCTATCAGCATTTCTAAGGGAGGAACACACCATGTTTGCACTGCGACGATCTTCGTCTCGTTGGTTATGGCCGTTGGCCATTGGTTCGATCTTGCTCGTGACACTCTGTCTGCTGCTGGCGGCCAATTCCGCCAGCGCTCAACCGGACCAGCCTCAACCCGCTGGTGTGGGTGAACGCCCCACGGCGGGCCTGCCCATTCCGCGCTTGGTCGGTGTGGGCGCGCCGACGATTAACGGCGACTGCACCGATCTCGCGTACACCGCTGGCGTCACCCAGACCTTTGTCGATCAAGGTGGCACCACGGGCCTGGTGCATTTAGTCCACGACAACAATAGTCTGTACGTTTGTTTGAGCGGCGCGAAGGGCACGAACAGCAAGCGCTTGGGCGGCGTCTACCTGGACACCGATGACGAGCGCGAAGCGTTGGCCGAAGCCGATGATTATTCTTTGCAAGTCAACATTATCGGCGGTGCGACGAGCAGCTTCAAAGGCGACAGCGCCGGCGGTTACATCTCGCACACGTTGAGCGGTTGGACCGCTGCCGCCGGTTCGGCCACGGGTGATGTCGCCGAGTTTCAGATCAACAAAGGTCTGACCGGCGGCGCGTGCGGCGATCCCTTTGGGTTGTCGGTCCGGCATCAACAAGTGGTGTCGCCTACCGATGACTTTGGCTGGCCCGACGGCGGCGCTTTCACGCGCCCGGATACGTGGAAGGAAGTGATGCTCGATCAGGCCAGCTGCGGCAGCGGCCAGATCGCCTACGTCTATCGTCTTGATACAGCGACAGCCGGTGACTTCAAGGCGTTGTTAGAAGGTGCGGGGTACACGGTCGATCTGATCCCACAGAGCGCGGTGAGTACCACCCCGTTCGGTAATTACGATCTGATCATCGTGGCCGACGATAGCGGCGATCTCGATCAGTGGGGCACACCGCCGATCGATCCAGCGCCGTTGGTGGCCGCGCACAAGCCCATCATCGGTTTGGGTGAAGGCGGCTATGCGTTCTTCGGAAAGATCGGATCGCCGATCGGGTGGCCGAATGGCTGGCATGGTCCGCAGGCCAAAGTGCTCGATGCCAACACGATCTTCGCCTACTATCGCAGCCCCAACGATCTCAGCGGCTGGCTGCCTGGCCCCTTCCCGATCTATCGCGCGCCTGTTAATGAAGTGGGCATCTACATGTCCGCCGTGCCGGCCTCGGTGATCCCGATCGGGTGGGAGCCGGCTCCCAATCCCGATCACGCGTCTCTCACGTTGGACGGCTGTTATCACTTGTGGGGGTACAGCGGCGGCCCGATCGAGATGAATGGCACTGGGCAGAATCTGTTTTTGAATGCGGTGCAGTATATGCGTTTCTTCCAGTGCCCGGCTGTGCCGCCACCGCCACCGCCCAATTGTGTGACCGTCATGAAGGCCGCGCAGCCGGTGACGACCACGTCTGTCATGCCCGGCGACAACATTCAATATACGCTGTCTTACACCGTGACGGATAACGCACAATGTGCGCTGGCGAAAGCCGTGTTGCTGGATAAGGTGCCTGATCACACCTTCTATGTGCCCAACAGCGCCAGTGATGGCATCACACCCAACTTCGAGGATACGCTGATTTGGGATCTGGGGCCGTTGCCGCCGGGTGCCAGCGGCAGCAAGCACTTTGCGGTATCGGTGATGGATACCGTCTGCAATGCGCACAAGAAGGATCCTGACGCCCACAAGAAGATCATCATCAATCAGGCCGATTTCCAAAGTGATCAGGGCCTCTTCAAGAGCAATATCGCCGAGCACGAGGTCGATTGCCCGCCGGTCACTTTCCCGAACGACGAGCCACCTTACGCCGAGGATGAGGTTCAGATCTATCCTTATCCGCTGGTGGCAGGCCGCCCGTCGGAACTGAGCGTGCGCGTACGTAACCTCTCGGCTACGACCCAGACCGTGACGGTCACGTTCCAGACCAGCCCCAATCGTTTTGGCATCGGACTGCCGTTCAATGCCCTGCCGGTGCCGGGCAATCCGCGTGTGATCACACTGGGCGCCTATGACTACGCCGAAGTTACAATAAACTGGACTCCGGCCAGCTCGGGACACTACTGCATCCAGGTGAAGTTGGAAGGCGCGGGCTTTGCGCCGATCTATACGCAACGCAACCTCGATGTGACCGAGAATCTGCAGCCGGGTGTCGAAGATGTGCTGCCATTCAAAGTGGCTAATCCCACCGGCTCCAGCGCCAACATCGATCTGGTCGTGGACAACACTTGTCCGGGTTGGACGGCCTGGGTCAGTCCCACGGTGCTGCTGAGCGTTGGCCCGTTCTCGCTGGACATGCGTGATGCTGAGCTGCATGTGATTCCTCCGACGTCGGGCATACTCGGCACCAGCTGCCACATCGACGTGCAGGGGTGGATTGACGATAGACTGATCGGCGGCATCCGTAAACTCGACGTGCCGCCTGTCAACCTGCCGCACAGCGATCCACCGTGGTTGGAGAAAGAGATCAGCACGATTCCCAACCCGCCGGTAATGGGCCAGACCAATCAGGCGTGCGTGGAATTGCAAAATCCGCTGGGTTTCACGCGCACGGTGACCGTCACCTTTAGCGAAGCAGCATTTGGTGCGGGCATCGGCTTTACACCGTTCGCCACGCAAGCGTTTACGCTGCCGCCCTATAGTATCAACAAATACTGCGTGAACTGGAATCCACTGGCGTCAGACTCACTGCATCGCTGTCTGCTGGTGGAACTAGATGTGCCAGGTTTCCAGACACAACCCAGCCAACGCAACGTCGATCTGGTGCGGAGGACCCCGTTGTGGAATCCGGGCAGTGTGAGTGTGCCGTTCGTGATCGGCAATCCCAACCTGTATCAAAGCGAAGTCGATTTGGATGGCATCCTGATCGGGTTGAACAACTGGCTGCCGCAGTTTGATCCACCACCGCCGTATTCGTTAGCTCCAGGCGCAACGCAGAACGTGATGATGCACCTGGTACCTGGTGTGCAACGCCGCGTGCCGCAGACGGTGAATGCGGAGGTCACGATCGCGGGGGACGTGGTACGCGCCGATGTGACCCTGTTGCTCGACGGCGAGCCGTCGAGTGGCTTCAGCGTGGACTTTGCGCCGCCGCTGTCAGTGTATCTACCGTTGATCTTGAGGTAGATCCAAAGAAACCGGGTTTCTACGGCCTGGCTAGCTATTTGGTTGAGTCGAAGAAACCCGGTTTCCCAGAATATCCACTTCATCCGCCACAGAGGAGACTAACATGCAAACAGTACGTGTGCTCGGCGCGCTGGCGCTGAGCGTGATCATCGGATTGGGTATCGTTTTGCTCTTATCGTCTGCGTCCGTCAGGCCGGTCTATGCTGACGACGGTCCACCACCGCGTCCGCGTGCAGAATCGCCCAGCGCAGAGGTTGTGATCTATGTCGATCGCGACATCGACACAAATCTGTCAACGTGTTCGGCGGCCGCCAACGACTGCACGCTGCGTGGCGCCATCAACAAAGCTAACGGCGATCCGGCTAACATCTACACCATCTACTTCTCGCCCACGGTTGATCTGATTGTCCCGCTGAGCCCACTGCCAACCATCACCGCCAATGATCTATGGATCATGGGTTCGGGTGGTGTCCCGCGCATTGACGGGCTCTTCATGTCTGGCGGCGATCCCTTCACGATCAATGCCAATAACATCCGGGTGGACGGCCTTTCCATTGTCAACGTTCAGGATACGGTCGCCAACGACTACGCCGACATTCGTGTCATCGGCGGAACAAAAGTGCAGATCCTCAGCAACTATCTCGGCACGCTGCCACCCTCGTCAGCGGTCACCAACTGCACGCCTAACCCGATCGGTGGGGGGGCGGTCTCGCGTAATGCAGCCTACGGCATTTTTGTGGAAAGCGGCGTAACGGGTAACAGCGGCAACAACTCGGTCTTCATCGCCGGCAACACCATCGGTTGTCATGCGGACTCCGGCATTTTGCTCAGTGGGGCCGATTACGTGAATATTGAAGCTAACTATATCGGCGTCAATGTCAATAGTGTGCCCATTACTCAGACCCACGACGGCATCTCCCTGATTTCGGACGGCAGCAATAATGCACCCCGCTATAACACCCTAAACAACAACTTCGTTTCCGGCAACGGGGGGTATGGCATTTTAATCCGCGGCAACGGCACAGCCAATACCAACGGCGCCGTCGGCAACGCCATCATCGGCAATCGGATTGGGCTAGCGCCGAATGGTTCGCGCTTGGGCAATGATGCGGGTGGTGTCCTCCTGCTCAATGCCCCGTTTCAAAACTTCATCGGCGGTACGGGCGACAACGACGGCAACATTATCTCAGGGAATGGCGACCCCGGCGTTGAAATTATCGACGGCATAGGCAACGGTGTCTTGGGCAATTATATTGGTACCACCATCACGGGGACACCGGGTGTCGGTAACGCCGCGGGCGGGGTGTTCATTTACAGCGGCACGGCCAACATCGTGGGCGGGGCGATCTACGGCATCATCCCGGCCACGAAAGGTAATGTCATTTACTCCAATTACGGCGATGGCGTCATGTTGGTGGGAGCCAATAACGGTCTGGTCACAGCCAACGACATCCGCTACAATGACGCGAGCGGCGTGGCCATCGCCAGCGGGGCTTCCAATAACATTGTGGGCGGCGATGTGATCACCGGCGCGAACGTCATCGGGAACAATGCCGACTATGGTATTAACTTGTATGGCAGCGCTACTGTCGGCAATGTGGTGAAGCACAATGACATTCTGAACAACGCGATGGGCGGCGTTATCATTTGGAGCGATGCACACGACAACGAGATCGGCGGCGCTGTTCCGGATGCTTTCAATCTGATCCGCTACAACCAGGGAAGCGGCATCCGAGTGATTCATTCCGGCCCGAATACCATCTCGTACAACGGCATCATCGGCAATCAGCAGTACGGTGTGCTCCTGGAGGGCAGCGCAACACAGGGAACCCTCATTACGGGCACGACGATCACTGGGAACGGCTATGACGGCATCGGCGAGGGCAACGGGGCGGGGGCGAACTTCTGGAACAAGGTCAGCCTTTACGGCAACGGCGGGCTGGGCATCGACAAGGAAGCCAGCAGCGACACGGCCAACATCATCCATGCGCCCGCTCTCACCATCGACTCCGTCAATCGCAGCACGGGCGTGGTGAGAGGCAGGGCCACGGGCAGCCTACTCCTGGTGATCGACAAAATCGAGTTGTATCGCGTTGAGCTGGACCCGAGCGGTTACGGCGAGGGCAAAACCTTTGTCGGCAGTGCGGTGACGGATGCTGATGGCAACTGGCAAATCGTCGATCCGGCGCCGGGCTCGGGCTGCTACACGGCCTTCGAATCACTGGTCATTGTCGTGCCGCTGGGTTCGTCGGAATTCAGCCGCACCAGCTGCGCCGTGATGCTGCCTACTGTGTTAAAGTAGCCGCACTCCAGAATTTCAGTATCGGCTCAAGTTAAACTGGTGAGGGGGCGATTACCCTAATGCGATCGCCCCCTCACTTTAAGAGGTTTGTGTTAAAGTAGCGCCAGAATGATTGAGGCGAGCGATCATGTGGCGGGTGTTGGGATTGTTTTTCATGGCTTTAACGTTGCCGGCCTGTCAGGCTCAGGCGGTCTTACCCCGCCCGATCGTATCGCCACGCCCGACGGCCACCGCCACGATCGCTCCGACGATGACACCATTCCCACCACTGACCATCGTCACGTTAGGCGACAGCCTGACACAAGGCGACAAAGATGATTCACCCAAGGGCGGCGGCTGGCCGCGCCGCCTGCTGCCGCTCATACAGCAAGTGCGCCCGCAGACGCAGATCGTCAATCTGGCTCAGCCGGGTTGGACTTCACATGACCTGTTGCAGGGCACCGGCGGCGCACCGAATCAGATCGATCAGGCTGTGAAGGTTTTGCGTGAAGCCAACGGGGACAAGATCGCCACCGTGTGGATCGGTGTGAACGATCTGTTCTATCTCTACGAGTTCGGCAATCCGACAGCGGCCGAAGAGGCGCAGGAAGCCGATCGGTTCGGGCGCGATCTTGACGAGCTGCTCGATCGGCTGAAGGATACAGGCGCGCACATCTTCATCGCGTTGCTGCACGATCCTTCGCAAGGCCCGGTGCAGACCAGCGGTGTGTTCATGTCTACCACGGGCGAAGAATGGGCGCAGATGTCGCAGCAGGCGCTACGCTACAACACGATCGTCAGGGCGGCCGCTGCAAAGTATGATGCCACGTTGGTCGATATTCCCGCGACGAAGATTTTCACCACGCCTGCGTTGATGTTTGAAGACGGTATCCATCCCAACGCGCGCGGCTACAATGCGTTGGTGCAAGTGTGGTTCGACGCTATTACCCAAAAATAGAGGCGAGTGTTAGGCTCGCCTCTATTCATTCAGATACCGTTAAGCCCGGTGACGCTTCCAGAGCACCACACCCACTCCAACCACCATCACACTGCCAAGCATCAAGAACACGGTTGGTCCCACATTGGGACTCTGCGCCTCGAGGCGTGTGAGCGTGATCGCGGTGGGACTAGCATCGTCGAACGTCCAAGGCGAGAAAGAGTTGACGCCGTTTCGGGTAACTGTGTTGTTAAAGGTATTGCTGGTTCCGCCTT
>JAUQXC010000623.1 GCA_030834825.1 Thermoflexales bacterium | reverse complement strand
AGCCGATGGGCTTCATCTCCCCTTTAGGCTGCTCCAGCAAAATCTGCCACACTGGTTCTGTAGCAGTTGACCTCTCTTCACTCATTACAGACATGGGCGTCACTGGCTCAACCACTGGTGTTGGCTGCGGCGTGGGTGTCGCCTCCGCTTCCGGCGTCGCGGGCGGCGTCTCCACCACCACCAGCGTGCCTTCCGGCTTCGGCTCACGCAGGGGTTGAGCCACACTAGTCTTGGCCTGCGCCAGCGGCACAAAGGCCGGCGTGCCGAGCACACTCAGCACCAAGCCGATCGAAATCACGATTCGCAACATCCGCTCAAGGGTCAACTGCACTTTGGGGGTCATTGGTTTTTCTCCGGGTAGAAATAGCAGGATCTTGAAAACAACGTTCACATCTTAAGCTCAGCGCACAACACCAGCAAGCACTTGAGTGCCGATTCGGCGACACGGCATCGCCTCAGAGCGCCTTGATCACTTCATGCGGTTCGGCGTTTCCCGATCTCAGTCAGTGTAGCAAACGAGCGTGACAAGATCGTGACAAGATTTCCAGCGCGACTTATCCAGTGTAGCCAATTCAAACGGAAAAACAAGTCATGCCGCATTACAATTTTGTGAGGGGGGATGACAGTTAACACGAGCCCCATCGTCTTTTAGGTTCATCCTCAGCGGTGCCTCTGGTCAACCTCGCGATTGATTATAGAGTCACCGCTTGGGACAGCGTGACAACCAACCGCCCTTTTGTCTGACAACTCACGGCTGAGCCCCAGGCAGCAAAAACGGGGCACTCCCTTCAAGGTAGCAGCCCCGCGCTGATTTGCTTGAGTTCCATACAACACCCTGCGCCGCGATCAACACAGTGATGGAAGGTGCAGGGTGTGTTTTTACAGATCATCAATATACGCCCGATTTTTTCAAAGTCAAGCATTCTTTGGAAGATTGCTACCTTTTTGACCCAGCTCAGACTGTTGTGCATGAATCGTACAGCACCAGACAACGATCAATTCCACGATACAATTCTTCTTAACTTGGTCTTTTCGCCGATTTAGGCGATCAAGCGTTGTGACCGCATCACCCATGTGGAATGTGACGCACTCGTTCATCGATCTGCAAAACCACAGCGCTTGGCGACAAGACTTCCCGGCGCCGCTCCGGCCCGCAATGACTCTATCACAGCTTTCGCGGCCTGCGTGAAAATGGTAACGTTTCTGGAAATTTCCACAGACGGACAAAAAAGATTTGTTAACAGCTCCCGGCTGACCTGCCCATCAGATACAATCAAGTATGCTCAATGCACTCCTGATCTTCATCACACTCCTGGCATTTGGTCTCGTTCATTCGCTGCTGGCGTCGCATCCAGCCAAACAATTCGCGCAACGCCTGCTGGGCGTCACTGTCGCCACGGCCACCTATCGTCTGGTGTTCAACGTCCTCGCCTTGGCGGCGATTCTTCCAGCGTTGTACCTGGTCTTCCGTTTGCCCAATCAGGAGTTGTATCGTTTCCCTGCGCCGTGGGAGGCGCTGGCGTTGGGATGGCAAGTGCTGGCGATCGTGGGGTTGTTGTATTCCGTGTTCCAGCTGGATGTGTGGTTTTTCCTCGGCCTGCGGCAGTTGGGTGAGTCGTCACAGTCGGATGTTCGTTATTCGATCGATTCTACCTCTACGCCGCGCCTGGTCACGCAGGGCCTGCATCGCTGCGTACGACATCCGCTGTACACCACGAGCCTGATCGTGCTGTATCTCGCCTCGCCCATGTCGCTGAACTCGTTCGCGTTCGCCCTCGGCTGCAACGTGTACTTCTTCGTCGGATCGATCTTCGAAGAGCGCAAACTGGTGCGCGAGTTCGGTGCACCTTATCGCCTCTATCAGCAACGCGTTCCCCGCCTGCTGCCTCGACCGTGGCGGCTATTCAGAACGCGTCAAGCCCCTGAGCGGAGTTAGAGGATGCGCTTCGATCGGCTCGACCTGCTTGACAAGCCGGGTCATTAGCGGTATCTTAGTGTTGAGATAACACCAATTAGCGAGGAATTGTATGGCGGCGTCCGACTATCCTAAACCCTCCGTCACCGTCGATGTGGTGATCATTACCCTGCGGGCTGAAGAGTTGCAGGTGCTGTTGGTCAAGCGCGACCTGGCACCCTACAAAGGGCGCTGGGCCGTGCCCGGCGGCTTCGTCCACCTCGACGAATCACTGGAGACCGCCGCGCGGCGCGAACTGCACGAGGAGACCGGCGTGGCCGATGTTTACCTGGAGCAGCTCTACACCTTTGGCGATCCGGGACGCGATCCGCGCGGGCGCGTGATCAGTGTGGCCTATATCGCGTTGGTGCCCGCACCGTTGACGGTGGAGGCTGGCAGCGATGCCCGCGAAGCCCGCTGGTGGTCGTTGAGTAAACTGCCCCCGCTGGCTTTCGATCACGACAAGATGGTGCAGCTGGCGCTCACGCGTCTGCGCTATAAGATCGAATACTCGGCGGTGGGCTTTCGTCTGCTGCCGGAGTGCTTCACGTTGAGTGAACTCCAAAAGGCTTACGAGATCATCCTGGGCGAGCCGTTGGATAAACGCAACTTTCGCCGCCGTATCATGGAAGCGGAAGTGATCGAACCGACTGATGATATCCGCGCGGGCGAAGGCCGTCCGGCGCGGCTGTATCGCTTTCGACGTGACGCCGTCGCGGAAGTGAAAGCGAGGCGCTTGTTCCCATGACTTCACGATTGCTTCGTCTTAGCTTCGTCAGCGGAATGGCGCTGATCACGATCGGGTTGGCGCTGTTGATCGCCTCCCCGAGTGTGCTCGGTCGCCCGATCGTACGCGAGCGCTCGATCGCGTCGCCTGCGCCCGCTGTTCCAGTGGCTGCCGCTGATGGCAACCTGCTCGACAACCCCGACTTTGAGGATGGCTACTACTTTTACCCCGGCCATAATAGTATTCGAGTTCCGAACAGTTGGAGTTTTGCGTGGTACACGGATACGCCGCCCTTTGGCAATCAAAGTCCGTTTATGCAGCCTGAAGTGAGTGTGCTCGATTGCGTGTGGCCCAATTGCAACGCGGTCAACTATCCACCGCGCATCAACACCGGCCAGCATGCCGTTGAATCGGGCAAACGCTGGGCGAACCAGGATGTGTCCTTGTATCAATCGGTGGGCAGGGTGCCGATCGGTGCGCTGGTGTCGGCTGAGGCCTGGATGTCTGCTTGGGTCAGCAACTGCGATCCGAATGTCTCGCCGTATCCGCTGGCGCTGTCACTGCTCAGTGACAATGCTTCTGGCTGCCAGCCCGGTGCCTGGCCGGTTGATTCGAATCACATGCTGGTGGGCCTCGATCCGTATGGCGGAACAGACCCCCGCGCAGCGACGGTGGTGTGGAATTGGGATGCGACAAATCCGCCGTGGTGGGGGCCGTACGATTATTACTCAGCCACTGTTCCCGTGGTGGTTGTGGCGCACGCCCACACGGTGACGCTGTTCCTGCGCGGTGTGACGGTGCAGCCGGCCAAGTTCAATACCGTCTATTTCGACACCGCCAGCCTGACCTACAGTTTCCCGATCGCCTGGCAGATCGATCAGGCGCAGGAGTGGCCGTTGTCGACGGCGATCACGATCGGGTTGCAGACACCGGTTTCGCTGACAGAGGTCAGCGTCCTCTTGCAAGACCCGATCGGCAACCCGGCCCCCAGCGACTTCCTCGGCACTTCGGGCGCGACACCCTTCACGTCGAGTTGGCAGTTCACGCCTACGCTGGCCGGAACCTATCACTTCACGGTGACGGCGCACGAATTGCCCGACTCGCTGGCGCAAACGATCGCGGTGCAGACGCTGCCCTTCAACTACGAGCAGGATCATCTGTTGTCGTCGGCCGTACTCAGTGATTCGACGTTGATCACGTATCGGCTCTCGTCGCCGCTGACCCTGACGAATCTCTCTTCGATCGTGAGTAATCCGGTAGGCCTCCCGCTGACGACGACGTTGGTGTTATCGAACTTTGAGCTGGGGCGTTATCACTATGTGTGGCAGTTCACAGCGGAGACCAGCAGCTGGCAGACCGTGACGCTGTCTGCCGCCGAGTTCATGCAACCGTTCGTGCAGCGGGTGCTGGTGTTCACCGCGCGCCTTTACTTGCCCATCGTGTTGCGCGGTTCTTAACCTCCCGGAAGTTTCAAACTTCCGGGAGGTTCGATCATCCCAGCCGGTAATACTTCCGCACGCACCACTCGAAAAACCGTGCAGGCACGAAGGGTCGCGCATAAGCGGCGAAGACTTCAAAGATCGGACCGATAGTGTATACGCCGCGCGGCGACTTGGACGTGATGATCTTCTCCACCAGCCGGGCGATCTTATCCGGCTTGATGCCGTCGCGCTCATCCTGCTCCATGATGTTTAGCGTGGTGCGGAAGTGAGTGGCATAAACGGAATCTTGCTGGGCCGCTCGCGCATGATGGCGGTGGATGGTATTCTCGGTGTTCGCGTCACCGGCGCGGATGAGGGTGACATGCACGCCAAATGATCGCGTTTCAAAGCGCAGCGCTTCCGTCAACCCGGTCATGGCAAACTCGGCGGCGCTGTATACGCCTTGAAAAGGCAGCCCCACCATCCCGCCGATCGATCCAATGTTGACGATGTGCCCACTTCGCTGTTGACGCATCAGAGGCAGGGCGGTGCGACAGACGCACAATCTGCCAAAGAAATTGGTCTCCAACTGTTCCCGCGCTTCCGTGAGTGAATGATCTTCCACCGCGCCCACGCTGCTGAATCCTGCGCAGTTGACCACCACATCCAAACGCCCAGTCTGCGACACGATCGCAGCGATACCGTCCTGCACGGATTGCTCGTCCGTTACATCCATGCCCAGCGTGGCAAAAGGCGCGTTCTCGCGCGGATGGCGGTTCGCGCCAAAGACGGTATACCCGCGCTGTTGCAGATGGAGGGCACAGGCCAGCCCAATGCCGCTTGAGGCTCCGGTAATCAGCACCACTTGTGGTTGATCTAGATTCATGGGGTCAGCTAACGGAAAACAAGACCCATTCAGCGGGTCTTGTGTGAAGGTCTTGATTCGTTTGAATTGGACGGGATTCGCCTGAGCGAAGACCGGGCTGTTTCCTTAAACAAGCCGGCATGGAACGCCGGTTGTGAAGCCGCCAGGCTCCAGAGAATGATTTTGTACTGCCGGGCTCAGAGCCGATGAAAAATTTGCTGAAAACGCATCATCAGCTGCATATTGCCTTTGACCTTCAACTTGCCGGTCATGAACGCCGTGGCGACATTCAACTGCCCTTCCATCACGGCTTGATACGTTGCCTGACTGGCAATGAGGGTCGCGTCGGGAGCGGCGATCTCGCCTTCTTCCACGGTGCAGCCGTTTTCGGCGATGTGCACCACATACTTCTTGCCGCCATCACTCGTGAAATCAAACTGCACGTCGGCCTTCACGCCCTGGGCGCGGTCCGGATCGAAAGCCGTGGGCAAACGTTGCATCATCTCGTCAATGTTGGGTGACATGTTCACTCCTTGTTAGAAAAATCGCGCGGAGTATAACCGCCTCTCACGTCCCTGTCAATTCAACCAGCCGATCGACATTGCCACGCCACTGCGCGCGATCGGTCTTCCCTTCCAGCAAATCATGCACGCTGTTGACCAGCGCCGTATTGACGGGCGTCTGCAGCCCCAGCGCTCTTCCGGCCCGCACGATCGCGCCATTCAACTCGTCAATCTCTGACAGCGTTTTGCCGCTGCGCAGATCCACCAGCAGCGACGGCGGCTTATCGCCGCGTCCGCCGGCCACCCTTGGCTGCAGGATACGCTGCAGGAGGAAGCTCGGCGCGTAGCGCAGGCCGCAGGCCAGCAACCGCACCGGCGAGCCCGGCAAATCCACTGTCCCGATCGACTGCGCGCGCATGACGGCGAGCGCCTCGCGCAGCATGGCCGCTTCGATCTTGAACACGCGCGGATCGGCAAACGTCTCACGCGTCGGCAAATCGAGGATGGCCGAGGTCGCGTTCCCGATCAGGTTCAAGATCAGCTTGCTCCATTTCATCGCGCGATAATCGGCATAGACGCGCACCGGCAACTGCGTGCTGCGCAGCACTTCCGCGTAGGAATCGATCGATCCTTCCACCGGCGCCAGGCCGATGCCGCGTCCGGCTTTCTCCAGCCGCACCACGCCGATCTCCGGCACGGCGATCGGATTGAGTACCGTGCCGGAAATAACCTTCGTCCGGCCAAAGGCGGTGCCTAACAGCTCTTCATTGTTCACACCGTTCTGCGGGGTGAGGATGCGATCGATCCGATCAGCATAGAGGCACAAGGGCTGAATGGCCGCCAGGGTGTCGTAAGATTTCACGCAAAAGAGTGCCAGCTCGAAGCGCGGCGTGTGCGCAAAGGCTTCCTCCAGCGAAGTGAACGCGGCGAGGTTCGTGACCGTGGTCTCGGTTTCCGGCTCGATGAGGCGCAGGCCGCGCGCGCGTACTGCATCGACGAGAGGCGCGCGATCGAAGAGTGTGACGTTGTGCTGGGCCGCCAGCTTGCCGCCGATGAAGCCGCCGATGGCCCCGGCCCCGATGATGAGAATGTTCATAGAATGTTTGGAAAGTCTCACGGCAAGCGTGAGAATGTGACAATATTTCCCGTAACCTCAAGCCCTGGTATCGGAAAGGATCTCGGATCCTTTGTCAAAGTCAGCGTGTAAGTCCCCGGTTTTGATAGATCATAAATGAAATCGAGTTGGAAAGCATCCTGAAGGAATTCATCCCGAGTAAGAACCAGTAACGCTCGGCTAATACGAGCACTCTGAGCAATCTTACCCCACTTAGTTAAAGGCACATCTTGGCCGGTCTCATTAACAAGTATAAACCTATAATCCATCATAGGGTTCATGTAATTAATGACACGGCCCTCCCCGTCATCAAGAACAGCGAGCTTGGTTGTCACCGTGATAGGAATATCCTGTTCATAGGAGCGCTTATCTGTTGTGACGACTAGCCCAAATTGGGAAGTCTCTAGCGCTTTCATCTGAGACGAGCGTTGTTCACTTGGCGAACCACAAGCCGCCACCACGAGCATAACAAGAGCTAGCCCCAGTATTCTCAAGAGCGATTTAGCCATTTGTCGTACCAGCAGTGAGCGAATGAAAGTTACGGCTTCTCGATCGCTGCCACCAGTTCCCGGCAGAAATCGGGAATGTCGGCCACGACGCGTCCCCACACGATGTTGCCGCTGCGAAACGCCGGTTCGTCTGCCCATGTCGCGCCCGCGTTGATCAGATCGTCCTTGATGCCCAGGCTGCCCGTGGCTTTGTGATCTTTGACAATGCCCGCCGAAATACCGACCAATCCCGCATGACAAATCATCCCGACGATCTTCTTGGCTTCGTACAGTTCTTTGACGAAGTGCTTGATCTCGTCGTAGCGCCGCAACTTGTCCGGCGCCCAGCCGCCGGGCACGATCACCGCGTCGAAGTCGGCGGCCTTCACATCCTTGACACTCACTTCCGATTTGGCGGTCAGCGCATTCTTGCCGTGATACTCTTTTGGCCCGTCGTGACTCATGATGATCACCTGCGCCCCTTCTTCGCGCAAGCGCATCACCGGAACCCAAAACTCCAGATCTTCAAAACCTTCGTCGAGCAGAAATGCAATCTTCTTGTTGTGTAGTCTCATGGCATCCACCTCTTGTCAAAAATTTCCACGGCAATTACCAACAGAAAAAGTGCAAGCGGCATTAGGCAACAAAGGATAATAGCTCCGCCTCCACCACCATTGAACATGGCTCGCACTCCTCAATGGTGTCATTCTGAGGCGCGTAGCGCCAAAGAACCTTCACCACTCATGATCCATGCAGCCGGCAGAGATAGAGATTCTTCGCTCGCTATCGGTCGCTCACGCCGTGTCCGTGAAGCGGCGGCGCGCTTGGCGGAATGACCTGCCGTTGTATCACTTTGTTCTCATTCACTCTGTCTCCCCGTCTCTTTGTCCCAGTACCGCCCCCATGAACTTCGGCTGCCCGCGCACAAAATCTTCTGCCTGCAAGGCCTTACGTCCGGCCAATTGAATCTCTTTCAAGACGAGCACACCCTCGCCCGTCACGACCCCAATCGATCCAGCATTCAACTTGACGACTCTCCCTATCTCTCCGTCCGTCTTTCCTTCTATCATCTGCGCCTTCAATATCTTCACCATTTGCCCATTCCACATCGTCTGTGTCCCCGGCCACGGCGTGTAGGCGCGCACCTGCCGCTCGATCTCGATCGCCGGCCTGCTCCAAGCGATCTGCGCGTCGGCCTTATCGATCTTGGGGCTGTACGTTGCGCCTTCTGCCGGCTGCGGCTGTGGCACGATCTCGCCGCTCAGATACTTGGGCAATGTGTCCGCCATCAACTGTGCGCCGAGGTGTGACAGACGTTCACTGAGCGAGGCCGTCGTGTCGTCGGGCCGAATGGCTTCACGCGCCACGCTCAACATCGGCCCGGTATCCAGCCCGGCATCCATCTTCATGATCGTAATGCCGGTTTCAGTATCGCCTGTCAGGATCGCCGACGTAATCGGCGCGGCCCCGCGATGGCGCGGTAGGATCGAACCGTGCACGTTGAGGCAGCCCAGCGGCGGCACATCGAGCACGGCCTGCGGCAGGATCAAGCCATACGCCGCGACGACGATCACTTCCGGGTTGAGCTCACGGAGCACGTCGATGGCTTGCGGTTCTTTGCGGAAGGACTTGGGTTGATGGACGGCCACACCGTGGTCTACCGCCCACTGCTTCGCCGGCACAGCGGTGAGCTGCTGTCCGCGCCCCGCCGGCTTATCGGGTTGCGTGAAGACTGCCAGGATGGTGTGATCGCGCGCCAACGCTTCGAGCGTGGGCACGGCAAATTGAGGGGACCCCATGAAGATAATGTGTGCCATAAGTTTGCCTTGAAATTTGCTTGATAACGTTTTTCTTCTGCCAGCTACCGACTTACCGTGTCACCCCTTCACCTTGCCATCTTGTCAGGTTTCTGCGGAAAACGCCATACCAAAGCTACGATCAACGGCAATGCGATCACGGCGCTCAACAAGACCCACGGCCAGATACCCGCCGTCGCAGAAGCTGCTGGGGTTAAAGTGTCCGGGCTGGAAGTATTCGCTTGCAGCGCGGTGCGCCATTTGAGTTCCAATTCGATGAGCGAGATGCTCAACGCGCGCTCCACGCCGCCGTCGCAGGTGGCCCCGTCGCGATAGGCGGCCAGCAAAGCTTGAATGCCCGCACTGCCATATTCATTGATGACGTGCTGCACCAGGCTGCGACTCTGCCCGTAGGCCAGCAGCGCCGCTGAAGCATCGGCCGGAAAGGCCCCGCACAACGACGCGAGCGGGATCAACTGATTACGGGCCAGCGCGTTCTGCACGGCCAGCACCTGCGTCGAATTAGGATCGCCTTCATTTAATGTCGCCAGTCCCTCGTCCAGCCAGCGTGGCAGGACGTCGTAGTTAGGCGTCGTGGCAACGAACGACATCAGGTGGGTTAGCTCGTGCGGAATATCGCGCCGCATTTGCAAGCGGGCGCTGTCATCGGGCGGAATTGCCACCAGCACCACGCCCAACTCTGGCCGCGCCTGACCGCCCAGCCATTCGCGTCCGGCCAACTCGACTGCACTGCGCAGATCGTCGAGCGAGGCGTAGAGGTACACATCCAACGGCGAAGGCGGCTCGACGCTGATCTGCTGTTGAATGCCGGGGATGGCTTCAACTGCGATCTTGGCGGCTGCGCCGCCGAA